>JAISPM010000123.1 GCA_031274895.1 Alphaproteobacteria bacterium | reverse complement strand
CTTCTCACCACTGCCTCAAGTTAAAAAGGAGCCGACTCCTATTATGCTTAGCATTATTAGTAATTTTTTTAAGTATTTATTCATTGTTTTTTCCTTTTATTAAATTTTATTAATATTTTGATAGTTTGAGCTTTATATTAGGAGCAGCGATGCGCGGTGTATACCAATACATAAGCTGAGCTGCGACAACATAGAAAGCCAAAATATCAAAATTTAGCAGCCGCGCATTGGGTCAAAGAAGTATCGTTGCAACACTATAAACTCGTCTTTCATGCCCATTTTTAGGTTATCAAAAACCGCAGGATAGTTATTTTTAATTTCTTCGCCCTTAATTATATCTGCGCCCAGCACGTCTCTAGAGCTACCATAAACATTAAATATATCGGTTTGCACATTACCGATAACCAATGCTGTATAAATTTTTCTGGTAAAATCAGTGGCTCCAGCCTTAAGGGCTATGCGCTTATCAATAAAAATCCTGATGCTGCAAGGTTCGCTTATTTTAGTAAAATTTGTAATTCTATACAGCAAGCCATCGGGCAAACCCGCAGGATAGCTACTGTAAATAAAATAAGTATTATGAGTTGCAGCCTGCATGTCATTTATTACCACTTCCTTGAAGATATCGCCCTCAAAGCTATCCTCCACATCAATCACACTTACAGTTTCCTCTCAGGTGCGTGGGTCAATACCGCCACTACAATTACAGTCTCCACCATCGCCGCCGCCATTTCCACCGTTATCACCTCCCTCTTTAATTAAAAAACCATGGGAGATTGCGCTGAGAAAATCTTTCAAAAAATTTTGATTAGCCAAAATGTTATCAAACTCTAAATTTAACAGATTAGCCTTAATTTGAGAATTATCTTGAAAGCTGGTTTTCCGAGCCATTACAGCATTTCTTTTTAATATAATCAGCTTAGGATATAAACTGCTACCTAGTTTTTCTTGCAGTTTAACCACTTTCAGCTTTTCATTAAAATTTTCAATACTGTAATCTTTCAGATACTCCAATTGCTTATCTTCAACAATTACCTCAATTTGGCTCTCCTTTTCTACCTCAAACTCACAGGTAAAAGTATCTTGTCCTGTGGCAAGGTAGCTTATAAAATTTTTGTAGTCCATGGTAATAATCCTTTAAAGCCCCTTAAGTGCAGAGCTTATCTCTTTAATAATGCTAAGGGTCTGCTTTCTTTTCGCCATTGCCTTAGCATTTTCAGCATTAATGCTTGTTTCTTTTAAGTTCGCTAAAGCAATTTCTTTATCTCTTAAAATTTCACCCTCCTCGGCATTCATGGAGTTTTCCGTAAAAAATCTCACATCCTCGTTAGAACCACCATTACCTGCCGCCATGCGATTTTTAACTTTAGCTTTTTCGCTTGCCCTTTTATTATTAAGAGCAATCAGCAGATTATTAGATTTATTTAAAATATCGGCTTTCTGTGCCTGATATTCAGTAATTGCAGACATGTTTTCTCCTTTGTTATTTACTTAATATACTTAAATTTATTGCCACAATATTCATGGCAAAAGGCAAACTTTGTTGTAGCATTAAACTTGAATTCGCCTCCCAATTGCCGTTAATATTGAGACTGATGTTTTGATAACCTGACACTTCTTTAGCTAAAATATTCCTTTGGATAGTATTGGCTGACCCCAACACATCCACATGCGATGTTCTGTAAAAGCTAAGCTCTACCTTATCTATTTTAACCTCTCCTGCGGTAGTATCAGATTTTTCTAAGTTTGGGGTTTGATAGGCTGACGCAAAGCAATAACCCACTCTCACCTCTCCATTGGCATAGGCATTACCCTCTACCGTAATACTGCCATTCACCACTTTAAAATCTCCCAAATAAGTGCCATCATACGATAATACACTCATGCTTTCACCGTTGAATAAATCTAAATCGCCTATTACATTATCCACCATAGCTTTGTGAGAATATAAATCAAGATAAATAGGTGCTGCAACATTTTCCATATATAGCCCTCGCAGAGCATCAAAGGTAATTAACTCAATGAATTGCTTGTCTCTCCCTAAGATTTTGCGGGTAGTGGCTAAATAAAGATACTGATTACCTTCATCATACGTAGCACTCATGGAGGAAATTTTAACACCATCGCCCAAATTATGCGAAGTCCATGCGCAACCACTACTGCTTAAATAGCCTAAAGCAAGTGTGCCATTTCCCGTTAATACGCATAACACCTTAGAGGGATAATCTAAATAAAGCATATCCTTAATTTTACTATCAAACAGATGCAAGGCTCAGTTATTGATATGTGCCATGGAAAGGAGCTTATCTTTATCTACGGAAATCGCAAAAATATTCTCCCTATGCCAATCGGCATAAAAAGTTGCAAAATCGGTGCTGACCATGTGCGAGGAATTTTTTTGCGAATTAAACCCCGCCACCGTATAGTTAAAAGGTGAAATCGGCGATTCTATATTATATGGCAGCAATGTCCAGACGCCCTCTTGAGAACCCACCATAACATTATCTTTATTTGAACCCAGCCATAAAATATTTTTACCGCGCGGAATTGAAAGCGTAATAGCGTTATCTTCACCAATAATATCACTCACCACGTTATTTTCATTAACCCGAGTGGTGGGCGACATATTGGTATAATCGCCGGCGCAGGAAATCCAAATGGTCTTTTTGTTTTTATTAGACACACCATAATACATGCGTCCACCAAAAATTGTTGCCATGGACGGATAACCATACTCGGCTCCTCAAGCTCCCAGTTTGAAATCTTTTGTAGACTCAACCCCGTTAAACGGCGTTTTCACCTGCGCTTTCACATTTTTAGCGTCTATAAATTGTGAAATTTGCGCCACGCCCCAAACTCCTTTATGTGCAATGCGGATGTATCTGCCTTGGTTATTTGCTAAGGCGTCTGATGATTTAAATAAATCGCTTGAGGACGTAATTTGCACCTCGCCGGATGTAGCACTTAAACTAAGGGTGGTGGCAGTTTTATTCATGTCTAGGTAGGGTCCATCGCTATAGATTACATTTTGCAAAGTGAAATTATAATTTTCATCAAAACTTAATTTGCATGGTATTCTATCGCTGCTAAAGAAATAATAACACTTGGCGGCATCGTCATAGACATAGGTTAGTTGTGCAATTTGGTCTTCCGTGGTTCAATTGTTGGTGATACTGTAATGGCTACCATTTTTAAGAAGCGGCTCACCATTAAGATAAAAACGGATCCCCAAAGTGTAAATTTCCAGCAATATATGATTGTTATTATCTTCCAAAGCAATTATCCGCACTTCCTTATTGTGGGTTAAGTTGTTGATGAGCTTACTGCCATTGCGCCTAGACAAGCCGCCCCATGGCGTAAGTATCATATTTTTTAGAGTCCTGCAGGAGGAGTAATAAAGATTTTTTAAATTATATTTATTAACATATTTAGAGACCTCGCCCCCACTAAAATTGCTGATATTTATATTAAACATTTATTACTCCTTTTTATTAACTTAAGTATTTTACCACTACCCCGTCCAGCTAAGCTGTCCACCCCTTCTCCCGAGAAGGGGAATTTTATATCCGTATTAATTTCTGGATTCAAGCCAAGAACTGCTGAATAGGTTCGCCGAATTAATAACCTCACTACCCTCTTTAGCGTCTTCGTTAGCACTTTTACGCAGTTCAACCTCAAATAATTCACGGATATTTACCCGTGTTGCACTATCGGCAGAAAAACTAAAAGATAGCTCTAAGGCAAGACGCAACACAATAAGATACGCTAAATTTAAAGGTAAATCTTCCACATTTATATTCGCCAAGTAGCTAAGTGCGACCGATGGGCTGTTAACATAAAGCATGCGCCCTTGCCGTAAATAGTTGCTGCCATTATCAACATGAATTATTTTTAAGCAATCACTCGGTAGCACAAACTCATAAGTGTAATCTGTTGCTTTAACTTGCTTTTGCGTGTAAACATTATTTAAAATAACGTTTTTCAGGCAAACTTTTCAAATATTGCCGGACAGCACTTCAGCCTTGACAACTTCATACAAAAATTTACATTGCCGCGCTTCCGCAGTTTCATCCTCCAAAGAGTTAATATGATTTAATTTTAGCAGGCTAAGGGCGCGGTTGCATACTCTAATATCGCTATACATGGGCAATCCTTAATCTGCTACATACAGCACATAGCCGTTTAAAATATTGGCTTTACTGAATGGGATGGAAGACTTCAAGGCTATATATCTTGAAACTCCCATTTCTGCAGGCGACAATATATGGTTTAAAGCCACAATCGCCCCACCACTGTTGGTAAGGCTAAGCCCTGTTTTAAGATTATTGCTCCTTGTAATGTTATATTCATTTTTAAGTGAATTATATACCACATCTAAACACACTAAATCAAAAGTGTCGCCTGTGGTTCCCTCAGCGCAGGTTAGCCCGATTTGGATAACTCTGGCATTGCTTTTTGGCAATTTTACCAAAAAAATTTCTTCATTGGCAATTGTATCGTGCGAAAAAGCCACATCAAAAGCTAAAATTCTAACTTTACCTTGCACATTTAACGGCTCACTTTTAATCGGCGGCAACGCATTTTCATTAATTATTTGATTACTTTGCAACATTAATTTTTACTCCTTATATTTATTAAGTTTTTTCCACTACCCCGTCTCCTACGGAGCCACCCCTTCGCCCAGCGAAGGGGAATTTAGATGAGCTATTCTTTAACAAGAATGCTGACTACCTTTTTCTCATCCATACGTGTAGCCCCACAAGAAATGGACGCGTAAACTTGTTTCGCCATTCTTTTATCTAAGCGCACACTGATGTCGGTTTTAATATCGCCCGCCGTTGCCATTAAAATTCCACTTTTGGCAAAGCAAAAAATGTTTCTTGTGTTGTTTTGCAGTGGTAGTAGTTGTGAGGACACTCTTTTAAAGGTAAATCCCATAAAAGTATTGACTTTACCTTCCACTAAAGCCTTAACGGTGTTGTAATCTTCACTGGTTACTTCCGTGGTTTTTAGGAGGTCAGATATTTGTTTGCTGCTCACCACGCAGTATTGGTCTTCACCGTCATCCACATCGGCATCGTCCAGTATTTGCCTTGCCATTCTTAGCTTTTCTAATGTGAGACCGCTTTCCACAGGATTACTCATATCGTCCGCATAATCTACGCCAATCATTTGCTCCTTGGGTAAATCTACCCTTTTTTCGCCACGATTACCACAATACGCAGCTCCCAGTGCTGCTTCAATAATGCGCATATCTTTTTTGCGTCCTAAAGCATAGGCTGCATTTAAAGCGTAGGCGGAGGTTGGGTCGGATAGTAATTTTAGTTGGTCGTCTCTATCGATTAAATCGCCTCAATCGGAGCTGATTAAAGCGACCATTCTTCTATCAAAATTGGTTCTTACTATTGGTGTATCTTGATTACGACCGCTGACATCCACCGCTTCGGTTGGAGCGATTTGGTCGTAATAATAACGTTCACTTTTTTGCTCTTCTTCACGCACGCATGACGATAATTTTGAGCCTTTTTGTTGCAAGTTTAAAGAAACGGCATAATTGTAGCCCTCTTTAGTTGCGGTATCAATGCTATTCAATTAATTTCTCCTTTTTATGTTATTTCTTATGATGTTTTCACAAGATAGTAATAAATATTGCGATTTTATCCCAAATATTTTGCCGCATGTAAAGCCTGATTAATGCTATGGATTTCCTGCCTAAAACCATCGTCATCCATTGTATAAATGATACTTTCAACGGCATATAAATTTTGGTTGTAGTTAATAACATCACCAACGCTTAACTCAGCATTAAACTGACTTGCCATTTGGATGTATTTAAAACCATCCTCACCATGCGTGGTTCTAACTTTAATTAAGTGCTGGGCGGTTTTGGTTTCTCCATTAAAATTAACACCCTCATATGAAAAAGAGTTATCGTCAGTGGCGGTAATATCTACAAACATTCTGCCTTTAGCCTCTTCTAAATTATACGATACGGCTTTACCCTTAAAAATGGAAGTATTATCACATAAAATCTCAATATTTATATCTTTAAAATCTTCTTCATCTGGGAGGTTATATAGGCTAATATTCAGCATACCGGTATTTTCTTTAATGACCTCAAAATCAAATTTATGTTTGTAAATGTTATTATTTATCAATAAATTAATGGTTGGCAGATTACGCATTTATTTTCCTCCTAGATTGTTTATTAATACCTCGTCATACCAGACTCGGATGGTCATCCACTGCGTCGCAGACAAGAAAAAATTTAATTATTTTATTCCCTGCGGGGCAATGGATGCGTCTCATCAGACGGCATGACGGGCGTGTGCATGTTATTATTGTTGTTCTTTAGATATTATTTCGTTTAACCTGTTAATATAATTCAAAACCTCCTTATGGCGCATATCGCCTTTGTTATGCAGGGCATCAAGAATATCCTTTTGAGCGGTCATTTTGCTGCGAAGTTTTTTAGCCTCTCCGGCACTCATGTTAAAATCTGCCGCATTGCCTGCAACCATTTCGTCCTCCGATAGTAATTTTCCTAAATCTACCATTTTATTTAAAAAAATGATTTCACTATAATCTTCAGCCAATGTTTGTTCATCAAAGCCAAGCCACTCCAAACCTCTTTGCGATAGCAGCAGATTTTTATCTAAATCTTCGCCCCAAAGCTGTTCTAGTTTCAGCAAGATTAGGTCTAAAGGGTCTTGGTTTTGAATAGCCTCTGCTTGTGTATCTATATTATTTTCTTCTATTGCATTATTCATTATTGTTTATCCTTATTGTTTAAAATTATCGCTTTCTAAAAAGTATAGGACGGCGTTTAAATCTAGGTCAGACATTTCCAAAATATGTAAAAAAACGTCTCTGGCACCTTCGTTAAAAGCGGTTTGGTGGGAATCACTTGCCACAAATGAAGACGATGTAAAATTACAATAACTTGCTAAATCTTTTAAAATCATGCGACTCCGATTGTCTTCCAAATTAAAAAGCTCACCTCAAGCCGCCACTGCATCCGCTGCTTTCTCCTTACCAAAAATTGCAAATAACCATTTATAACCGTTTTTCATTTAACTTCCTCCTTGTTAATTAAATATGTTAGTTGGCACCCCATTAGCTTGGGAAACCAGTTTTAGCATTTCATCCCAATTTAGCGCATTTACCACATCGGGATTAAAAGTTCTAATTCGCTCCACCATATTATTTAGTTGCAACAACCCATTACTTTCTTGGATTTTTTGATAACGATTCCAAGAATTCATGAATTCCACATCAAATGCCATATCTTCAAATTGCAAGCCATGCGGCAGTTGTGGTAATAAATTCAGCCGATACATAATCCCCAGCTGTCTTAATAGTAGCGGATACAAAAATTCTCCTTGAATCCTTGCTACTTTTGAACCTAAAATCCGCAATTTTTGCTCATTGGTAGATACCACTTCGGTGGCGGTGGCATTGTTAGCATAGGCATACACAAGTAGTGAAGTATAAAAGGCTTCTTTAATAGTGTTGCGCCGCTGCTCAAGCATACCATTCGCACTTGATAAATCTCCTCCTAAACTAAGTGGCTTAAGAAGCTGATTACCTGTAATTGGGTCTATGCCGCCATAAATAACTCCGCCCGGAGTTGCTTTAATACCCTGCACACTGGCTTCACTGGGCGCAAGAATTGGGGGATCTACCTGCTTTTGCGCAGAAATCAGCATGGTTTTACTCATGGCATTTATCATTTTAATATCCGCCAACACACCCATGGCAGGGCTTTGCCCGTAAGTATTTTGGGTGGATGTATACCAACGGGCAATCATATACGGGAATTCATAATGCCCCGACTTTAATACTACTGTGGCATTTTGCATATCTATATAAAAGGAAGAATATTTCATGCCCTTAAGTTGTGCAGCTTTGTCGTTAAAATACTTACTTGGCAAGCACAAATGCAGAAAGTTAAAAATTTCTCCGGAATCATCAACGTAAGCCTTAAGAACTCTTGAAGATAGTTTTTCAACACCGAACATATCCACAGCAGATACGGCATTAAGGTTGAGTTTTCTAATCACGCAGTCGTTGTCTTTATACACGCTGTGTAAATACGTATTACTAAGGCTAAGAGCTTGATAGTTAACCGACCTATCGTCTAAATTTTCCGACAAATAAAATATTGCCGTGCCATAACAAACTAAATCCGTATAAAATTCATAAGATTTATGATAGAACCCTGCCCGTGGATTATTCAACATTTCTTTCATGATTAAATTGGTTTGTTCCAGCCAATCCTGAATTTTCTCACTAGATTCTTGAGAAGATTTTTGCTTGATATTAAACCAATTAAGGGAGCTGTTGGAAATTAGCGACCAAATACCCGCTACTAAATATTCCGCCGCAATAATTGCAGTGGAATCGTAGATTTCAGAGTTATTTTTAGGTTCATCACCATTTTGCGGCACCACATAATTGCCAATTTGCTGCCACAATTTTTCTAAGGGATATCTTTGTCCTGCAAGTTTTTCCATTTGTTTTATCGCCCAATTGGCAATTTCTTCCTGCGAACTGTGGACAGATTCGGAAGTGTCTATTTTACTTTGAAACTTGTTATTCATTTAATTGCCTTGTATTCTTTTTATAATTCATTATTTGTATAATATAGCAGATCTATCTATTCCTGTCAAGTATATTATTCGTCATACCGACGAAGGTCGGTATCCATTGCGTCGCAGACAAAAAAATAAAATAATTTTATCTTTATTTTACCCTGCAGGGCAGTGGATTCCAGCCTTCGCTGGAATGACGGTTTACCACGTAAATGGGTCAAACTCCTCTTGTTCTACCATTAGTTGCACTTTTGTAAATATATGATTCCCTTGAGCCGCAAAAGTGAGAACACAAGCATCGGCACCATCGGGTGAGGCTTTTAAGCGTTTTTTTATTTCATCTTTAGATTCTAACTTTAGTTGCCCTGAAGAATTGTATCCATACTCAGCACTACTTATTTGTTGCAAAAGCGTATCGTTATACACAATATAGCCGTCTTCCTTGATAAACTCTCCTAAAAGCCCCCACATCTCTGCCCTGCGATTAACATATTTTTTAGGATTCGCTGCCCTGCTGCTAAAATGAACCAATTCTAAAATATCTTTGGAGAATATTTCCGCTAAACGGTCATACACCCCAACTCCGCCACCACCGGCATCTATACAAACTTTCGTAGGCTCATGCTTTTCTATAAGACGCGTTAAAATTCCTACTAATTCCATGGTATCGCTGGTATTAATTTTTTCGTTCACATTAAAGCCAAGAAAGTTGCCGCACCTATCCACAATCCAAGAAAAATCTCCACCACCAAAAGCCACATCTACTCCTAGAATCATGGAGGATTCTTCATGGCTACCTTGCTGAAAATCTTTCTTTTTGATAGATTTCGCTAACAAATTGGACAACGGAATCAACTTATTGCTTCCAACAGCCGCAAAAGCCTCATGAATTGTGGCGGGAAATTCTCTATGAAACTGCGCCGATGGTTTATTAACATCTTCAAGATTATTGGCACATAAATTTCTATTTTTTATATACGCCCAAGTAAGCTGTGCTGTAGATAACTTATGAGTTTTTTGATACACTAGCCAATCTTCCGAAAAATCTACTTCCACGTGTGCTACATATTCCTCATGCCAATGCCACGGTAAAAAAATTAATTGATATTCGCTCCGACCCGCATGGGCTTCCATACACATATTGTAAAAAAGCCCTGTAGAGCCGTTGGAAGTGCTTTCTAAAATCACCTCCGTATCTGCGCAGTCAGGCACCGACATTAAAATTGAAGAAAGATGATTATCAGCATTCTCCCAAAAGGCTACCTCAGAGCCGTGAAAAAATTGGATAGTTTCCGAGCGACCAACCTCAGAACCACCTGCGGTTGCAAAAACATAAGAGCTGTTGAGATTCTTAAAATTAATGGATTTTCCCTTACTAATTTCAGCTTTAGGCTTAAGGAAGTTTGGGCTGTTGCCATGGTAGCGATTTATCATATCAAAAATATTATCGGTGGCACTTTGGCGATGGCACATCACCATACTTTTAGAACCTATATGCGATACGCTGTGATGATAACATCTAGCGGTAGCATAAGTTGTCGCTCCAATCTGCCTACCCTTTAGAATTAGAGCGCGCACCCTGCCCGTATCTTGCTTTTGCTGATTTAGCTTTTGGTGGATATACTTTTGCTCCTTATTAAGCATTAATGGAGAGATTGTGCTTTCTTTACTTCTGATATATAGAAAATTTTGCGAAAACTTCTCAAAATCTTTCATAATAGATGCAATCATATCCTGCATATTAGGGTTTTCCATAATTACCTTACCTTTTTAATTATTGCAATCTTCTTGATTGCTTATATGTATACCATATTTTTATTGGAGCGAATCCGTTTTTTTACTATTTATAGTTGAATAATAGCAGATTGTAATCAATCTATCAAGTTGTATTAATTATTAATAATCTTCTTCAACACCGATTCATAATCTAAAGAAACACTGCCCTTTATATTATCCTCCTGTAAATCTTTCCGCATTTTAAAAAGCAAAGCCATCGCTTTTATGTTATTAAGATACATCTTGTCGTTTTCCAAAGACATAGTCGGACAGCATTGGTGAACATTTGTGATTCGTTGCATGGTTATATCTATTAAATTATTAATTGCTTGAATTTCTTTATTTTTAGTATTAATTTTTTCTAATTCCATTTACTCCTTACTTTATTACAATCTAGGATTGCAACATATTTATATTCTCAAAAAGCATAAAAAATCTTACGCCACGATAAATTATTCTTTAATTGTATAATATAATCGCATTTTTGTCAAGAAATTTTTATTATTTCCCTTGAAATTCACGCTTTTACATACTAATATATATCTAAAGACTCTTGCATGTTTCATGCAATTCAATTACAAAATAAACCTAAGGAATCACCCATGTGGCTACTTCTGCTTTTAATATGTTTATGGTTTATTCTTTCAGGATACCTAAGCGTTTTGCCTCTGCTTCCCGGTTTGATTTTTATAGTAATTGGGTTTTTCCTCTACAAAAAAGCTAGAGACGATGCTAATTTTAAAGAAATTTTCTCGGTGAATCCTATAAAATTCTCCCTTTATCTTTTGTATTTAATAAAGGAAATTTTCATATCTAATGTGCGGGTTTCCCTAACTATTTTAAAAAAATATGAGGGTCCCTCGGTTTTTACCATAAGAAACCAATTTAAAACAAAATATGGTGCCACGCTTTATGCAAACTCTGTAACTCTTCCTCCTGAAACCATCATATTAAAGGCAGATGAGGAAGAATTTGTGATTCATGCCCTCACTCCCGAAAGTGCGGAAGATTGCCTGAATGGCGTTATGCACAGAAAAGTGCTGTCTTTAGAGGAAGACTTACTAAAAGCAAGGAGCAAGCATGCTAATTAATACCCAAATTGTTTTGTTTATTGCCCTGTTGGCTCTTGCATTATTGATAGTGGCTTTACTTTTTGCATTTTTTAAAGCAAAAAACATTTACGAAAAAATTCAAGTAATCAGCCCGTTTAATAATTTGTGCGCAATTTTCATTGCGGTTTATTGTTATTACATTGGTAAACCCGAATATATAGACCTTGCCCTTGCCTATGCGGTGTTAAGTTTTATCAGCATTTTGGGTCTGAAAAAATATTTTGAAATAAGTTTAAAAAAATAAGGGAGAAACAATGCTCACCATAGTTATTGCCATGCAAGAAATCCTCTTCAGTATGTTTTTATTGATTGGTTTACTGTTTTGCGGAATCGGAATTTTAGGGATGTTTCGTTTTAAAGATATTTATAACAAACAACATGCCTTAGTGCTTATTGACAGTATGGGTATCTTTTTTATCTGTCTAGCCTTAGCGGTTAAGTCTGGAGTTGCTTTAGTTAGCTTTAAGCCGTTATTTTTAGCAATTTTCATAATGATACTGGGTTCGCCTGCTTGCTACGCCTTAATGCAAATTTTTATTAAGCAAAGACAGAACATTTTTTCCGTAGGCATACAAAAAAGGATAATGAAATAAATGTATGATACACTTTTATTATTATTTTTAACCCTCCTTTGCATTGCCACCATTAGCTTAATAATTGTGAATGACTTATTTGTGTCAATCCTGATTACAGGGCTAATTTCCATGATAATTGCCGTTATTTATGTGCTACTGGACGCTGTAGACGTTGCTCTTACAGAAATTGTGATAGGTGCAGGTATATCGACAATATTATTTTTAATTATCATTTATTTAACTCGGGCTTATCATATTGATGGGTTTAATCCTGTGCAAAGATTCTCTCGGAAAACTCTGCCTAATATCTTTAATGCGGCTTTATTAATAGTTATTTTCTTGTTAATTGTGGATGCCTTAGGATACGCTCCAACCTTTGGTGATATAAACAATATTACCAATTCTAACGTAATTTATAAGGTTTATACCACAACAGGCTATACAATTTTCGGGGTTCCTAATACGGTAACCATGATTTTAGGCTCATTCAGAGGGTTTGATACACTGGGCGAGGTTCTGGTAATTTTAATTGGAGCCATCGGCGTTTGTCTTGTGTTGCAAATTGATAAACCTAATCCTGCAAATGAACTATCCGAAAAGCAAATAGCCGCCAATAATGACAAGGCTCTAAAAGATTATATAACCGCCACTTGCGTATTCTTTTTAATACCACTGATATTATTATTCGGATTTTACACACAATTCCATGCCGATTTCGGAGCAGGCGGTGGCTTTCAGGCGGGCGTTATGATTGCCGCAACTTTTTACTTAATGATAATCCACTTCGGCAAGCATATTGCCAATAAATTTATGAGCGTTAATTATTTACTGTTTTTTGCAGCACTGGGAGCTTTTATTTATGCCTTTACAGGAATTATAAGCATGCTGTTGGGCGGCAAATATTTAGATTATTCCGTGTTTGGCTCAAATACAC
>JAISPM010000061.1 GCA_031274895.1 Alphaproteobacteria bacterium | reverse complement strand
CACCTAAATAATCTGCCATAGTAGAAAAAGTATTGTTTCGCTTAAATAAAACTCCTTTATCGCTACCTTCTTCATCGGAAGTTTTCCAGTTGGTTTTTAAAATTTTATCTTTATTATTAAAGTATTTTTCTAATTTAGAGGTGGTTAAATTTTCTTTATTAAGGATATTTAATAAATCAATCTTTTCTTTTGAATTAAGGTTTTTATACGATACCCTATCAGACTCACTATCCACAAACGCATACTGCAAGTTATTTAAAAACTGTAGAGAACGGAATTTTTGAAAAACGGAGCTGGTTTTAGAAGCCACCTTCTCACCAATTTCAAGACCACAATTTCCTATTAAATGTTCTTTAGATTGTAGTGGATATTGCTTAAATATAATATCACGGATTCTATTCCATTGCTCTGTATTTAGAATATTATGATTTAAGCTGTTAGTTCTAATTTTTTCAAATTCAGCCTCATACATTTTACGAGAAGCAAAAAATTCACTTTCAGGAGTAAACCTAACTGATTTTTGAGAGGTAAATGTATCTTTGTTTTTAGCTAATTTTTCATTTTCTAAATCTTTTTGATACAAAAACTGCCCTAAAGTCAAATTCTCTTTCTCTAAGATTTTTGCTAAATGCGGAATACCTTTTTTAATGCGGCTTTCATCGTCTTTAAGTCCTTTAGCATTCTTTAACTCTTTAACAATATCTGTTTTAATAGTCTTTTTATCTTTTTCTTCAAATAGTTTATCTAACTCCTCATTAGAAAAATTAGACTGCCACTTATTGCAAAATTGTTCTTTGTCCTCAGTTTTAAAAATATAAATATCTTTATTTTCTTGAACGACTTTTGTTTTTCTTATTTTTAATATATCTGCTACAAATTCTTCTTTTTGTTCTTCACTAAGGCTTATGAACTGATTATCTTCACCTAAATAATCTTCCATTACTTTTAAAATATCCTTCTCTTCTTTAGCTTTAATAGCTTCAAGATTCGGCTTAATTATAGAATTATCAAAATAACCTCTATGCTTATTAAGATGCAAAATTGCCCTTAGAACCTTATTAAGTTCTGGCTTTGCTGACACAGCATTATTTCTTGCTTCATAAGCATTAAGTGTATAAACATTACCATCCAAATCCGCTTGAGAAATAATATTTTGCTTTAAAAGATACTCATTTAAGAGTTTAACCCGATTGAATTTTCTTTGCTTCTGTTTACGCTGAGCCTTAAGGGTAGATCTACCGGAGGCTAAACTTATTTTAGAATCAGGTTCTCTGCCATCGCTAAATAACCGAACACCGGACTTTACTATCTCAAGGGGGATATCTACAGGTTCACTTTTTCCATCAGTCTCAACCTCTTCAAAAGCTATAACCGCCCAACCAATACTACTTGTGCCAATATCTAATCCTAGTTTATACTTTGTCATAGAATCCTCCCTATATTTTATAATAAAATATAGCACAATTATAAGATGTATTGGTTAATAAATCATAAATCCAGCCAAAATAAAGCAATATCTCACGATTTTCCCCAATGCAATAAAAAATATACATCTTGATACAGGAAGTTTAAACCAGCCGGCAGCTAAGGGGAGCGCATCGCCAACTATTGGCAGAAAAGAGAAAAATAAAAGTGGTGAGCCATAGCGTTTAACATATAGCATAGATTTTGAGGATGGTTGTTTAGAGGGAATAAAATATGTCAGTAAATAAGAAGTCATACTGCCAAGTGTATTGGCAATACTTACTATAGAGAGCGCAACAAGCCAATTATCAGGATAATAATTTAAAAATAATAAAAATGCTACCTCCGAATTTCCCGGCAGTATGGTTGCTGACACAAAACCGGAGGTAGCTAATAAAACTAAAGACCATATCATAGTCTATAGTGAACTATTTACTCAACAACTTCACCGCAGCGGTGGTGATTATTTTAGTGGCATTCATGAGGGCTTTTTCATCAATATCAAATTTATGATCATGATGTTGCGCCGCTAAGTTGGTGCCAACCATCATGTAAGCGGCTTGACCGCCATTTTCTTGGACGCGCTCCATGAAGCAAGAGAAGTCTTCACTGGCTCCAAAGTTTACATGATCTAAAATATTGTTAAATAGTCCTGAATCCTTCGCAAGTTCTCCTAAAAACTCCGTTAATTCATGGGAATTCTCACCAGCACTTGCGCCGCCAACTTCTTTTATAGCAACAGGGGTTTCATACATGTCTGAACTTGTTTTAAGTATCCGCATGGTATTTTCCACCATGTAATTATTAATGGCAGTAGTTGCGCCACGGGTTTCTATTTGAATGGTTGCATTATCAGGAATAATATTTCTGGCGGTTCCACCGTTAAAAACACCCACATTTATTCTACTTGCACCACTTCCATGACGAGAAATTGCATGAAGATTTAGTGTTGCGCTGGCTGCTGCCAATATGGCATGTCTGCCCTCTTCAGGAAAAGCTCCTGCGTGCGCAGGTTTACCCGTAAAAGTTGCATCTATTTTAGATGTCGCAAGAAAATCTGTAATATTACAAGCGAACATACCGGTTTGATTAGCTTTAAATCCGAAATGGAAACCTAATAGATACTGGACATCATCAACAATGCCACGTGCAACCATTGCTTTAGCACCTTTAACACCCTCTTCACCCGGTTGGAAAATTAATTTTACAGCTCCAGATAATTCGTCTTTTAGGTCAGCCAAAATTTCGGCAACTGCCAAACCTGTAGCCGTATGAGCATCATGACCGCAGGCGTGCATAACACCCTTATTTATTGAAACAAAATGATTAGATGTTGGAAAATGGCTGACATCTTCAGATTCACCAATATTAAGTGCGTCAATATCAAAGCGTAAAGCCACAGTTTTACCGGGGTTTTTAAATTTTAAAACGCCCATCACTCCGGTTTTGCCGCCCGCCATTTTTTTAACCAAATCTGGATTTGCACCTTGCTCTATGGCTCTTGCCATATGTTTAGCTAGAACAGCCTCTGCAGGCACACCCATCATAGCGTTTTCAGCAATTACATCATCGCCATAAAATACCTCAAAACCTAAACCTTGCAATTGTTCTATGATTTTAGCCGTGGTGCGGAATTCTGTCCACGCCACTTCCGGATGTTTATGAAAATCTCTACGATTTGCAACCGCTTTCTCATTAACTTTTTCTGCTAAGGTATTTATTTTTTCTTTTAAACTCATCTCTCTCTCCTTTAAATATTAATTCCACTGCCCCGTCGGCTACGCCGCCACCCCTTCGCCAGCGAAGGGGAATTTATAGAGACTACAACAATGTAATTAACACAATCACTGTAGCCACAATCGTTGGAATAGCATTTCTTTTAGCCAATTCAATCGGATTAACTCCGGCAATTTTTGCACAAATAATCGCTGAGCCAGCTACCGGAGACATGGTTCTGCCAAGTCCTGCGGCGATTTGCGCCATGGATCCTAATTCGATAGTTCCAAGTCCAAACTGTTCGGCATTAGGGGTGATTGCCGCATTAAATGCTAAAGCTGCCGCATTACCGGATCCTGACACCGCTCCAAAAATAAACGGACCAGCTGCCGAAGCAATTTTTGCAATGTGTTCGGAAGATTTCATAATGGTAATTAAAGCGTCTGTTAAACCAATAGCATTCATACCAAAGGTAAAAATCGCAGCGGCGGCAATTAAGCCCACAATATCGGTCATACCATCGCCCATACCTTTAAAAAATTGTTTGGTATTGGCAACAATATCTTTGCGAACCACTAAAAAGCCCAACATAACCCCAATAATCATGGCTTGCGGCACACCTATTTCGGGAATTAACCCAAATTGTTTAGAGCTGATAATTAAAAGGAAAATCGGCACGATAGGAACAATTGCTTTTAAAGGATTAACTTTAAATTCTTCTTCTTTTTCTTCACTCACAACCGCTTTATTTTTACTTGGAGCTTCTTTTTTAATATAGGCAATAATTGCTAAAAGAATTGCCGCCACAAGAGCCGCTAAAAATACTTGTTTGGCAAAAGTGGCAATTACGGTCATAACATCAACCCCTGCAATTTGCGCCACTTGTGGATTAAACATTAATCCCGGCGATAGCACACTGCCCCAAGTGCCTAATAACACTGCACTTCCTGCTAAGGCAGGAGCCACACCGTTTCTAATTAACATAGGGATTAAAATTGTTCCAATCGCTGCCGCTGCGCCTGCTGCACTTGGCAAAGCAATATTTAGCACGAAAGTTAATAAAACTGCGCCCGGAATAAGAATTATTTTTACTCTTTTTAATACGCCGGATACCATAACCACAAGGTGTTTAGAACATC
>JAISPM010000052.1 GCA_031274895.1 Alphaproteobacteria bacterium | reverse complement strand
TCCATCTTAACATGCTTAAATATTTCGTCCTCTAGTGGCGAACAGCTGCCAATTACGAAATGTCCTGCTTCGGTGGGCAGAATATTCCATGCACCATTTTTTTGATACAACAAAGCATTACCGAATCCTGTGCCGGGTCCGGCAATATTACGACAAACGGATTCCTCAAATATCTCACCATGGATAACTTTAATATCTGCTGTCGACAGGTGTTCTACCGCCATTGCCTGCGCTTCAAAGTCGTTAATTATTTTTAAGGAATCCAAATTTAATTCAATAGCTAACTTAGAGATTGAAAATTCCCAACTATGATTGGTCATAACAATATGATCGCCCATGATTGCCGCCGCCACTGCGATTACCGCATGTTTCGGCTGAACTTTTAGCGTCGTCAAATATTCCTTGATAACAGCGGAAAGGCTTGGATAATTGGAGCATTTATAATGCCCGGCAAAAAGTATTTCAGCATCCTTATTAACTAGGGCGAGGCGGATGTTCGTTCCTCCAATATCGGCGATTAAAGCAAACATAAATAACAACTCCTAATAAACTAATATAATTATAAAATAAAATACAAAATTTAGCAATAATATGTTATAAGATTGTATGTTAATTACATTATTGTTGATTTTATGCGATTTTTAATAATTTTTGTTTTATTGCTGTCAGTTTCTGCCCTTAGGGCGGATGATAATGCTATTAATGATATTAATATCCGCCAACAAACTGACCAAAACATCCAAAGACAACAAAGGAATCTGCAGCAGGTTACGCCGTTTACGGGCGGAGCCAAAATCAACATTGAAAACACTAGGCAATTGCAGATTAATGAAGAAGATATGGGGCGATGTTTTGCCTTCCACACCATTGAAATTACAGGGAACACCGTTGTATCAAGCAAAATAATTCAGGCGATTTCCCAAAAGTATCTTAATAAATGTATAGCCATCAGCATTGCGCAAGAATATCTATTAGAGGAAATTGTTAATTTATATCAAAAGCAGGGCTATATTTTAGCGATTCCTTACCTGCCCGAGCAGAATCTCAATACAGGCGTTTTAAAAATTATTATTGCCGAGGGAATCTTAGAAGATATTGAGTTTGATGATGGAATTCTGCCAAAAAGGGTTGTCAACATGGCTTTTTTCGGCATGCGCGGCAAGCCCATCAACATGCGAAATTTAGAGCAAGCCTTGGAGAATCTTAATAAATTTGGGGCGGTATCGGTCAATATGGATTTAAAACCCGGGGAGGAGGTGGGTTCCAGTGTATTGGTGTTGCGCGCAGTGCCGCTGCAACAGTTGAAAGCAGGTATTAGGTATGATAACGATTATAACTCTATTGCCTACAACAGCTTTCCGAATCAAGATAATCATAAGGTTGCGCTTAATATGTCTTATGCGCACCTTTTGGGAAACGATAGCCTATCGCTTAATGCGAACACCACGCTGATGACCGTCAACGGCAGCAGTCGGCAAGGCAGTTTCGGTGCTGCTTATAGTGTGCCTTTTGGGCTTTGGGATTTTAACTATAATATTAACTACGATGTCAGCCGCAATGTTAATAAAATGGCATATAATACCTATATCATCAGAACCGAATCCATCACCACATCAATGGATATAAAGCGCACGCTGAGTCGTGGGCAAAAATATATTTTTAAGTCTGTGGTGCGACCAAACTTTTACACCACCGATACCTACCTAGATAATGTGAAAACTCTAGCAGGCTATAAGCTGTATTTTTTAGATTTAGGCTTTGAGTATCAATATTTTTCGCAATATTTTATGCTTTATTCCAATTTAACCTATACCCGTGGGCAACCTTTGTTTGGCTTAACATTGCAGGGGCGGAAGGATAATCAAGAAATGATGATTCCGCAAAATATGTTTGATATTGTTAAATTCACAAATAATCTTAATGTGCCGATAGTCAACAGAGTTTCCTATGTGAATAGGCTTTCTACGCAGTATTCGCCCGATATTTTATACACAATTAACGACTTTGTGGTAATATCTTCCAACGGTGTGCGTGGATACGAGGGCGTTTATGCCAATTACAACAGCGGATTTACTACGCAGAATGAAATTAATGTAGACTTACTGCGTTTTGATAATACCTATTTCAGCGGAGTTTCCACGGCAGTAGGTTTTGATGCCGGAGCGGCTATAGATGGCTACAACGGGAAAATCACCCACGATAAAGTATTGATGGGTTGGGCGGCGGAATTGCGAACCAGCGGCAGGGTTGAGATTGGCTTAACCTATGCCCGCCCGATTAATCACATTTATATTCGCGGAAATCATGAGGTTGTAAAGTTTAATGTTAGTGTTAATCTTTAAAATCCCCTTCGCTGGGCGAAGGGGTGGCTTGCTTGGCAAGACGGGGTAGTGGAATCAATTATTAAAGTAGGAAAAAATGAAAAAATTATTTATTTTACTAATTATTATAGTGCTGTTATTAATAGGCTATTACTATCTAAATTCCCCTTCGCAGGAGTTGCGGGTGGTAGCGCAGCAAGACGGGGTAGTGGAATCAATCACTATTGTAGAACCTATTAAACCACAACCTAAAAAAATCGTCAAAAAAGCAGAAAAGCCTGCATGGCAAATAGATTGCGAAAAAAATTATTCCAAAAATGAGTTGTATTTCTGTTTCGCTAAAAGTGGGCAATGGCAAACGGGTGTCGTTGAGATTTTGAAAATCACGAACGATAAAGGCTTTACCGTAGCACACTACTTAGCACAATATAACCAAAATTGGAGTAGCGATAATTTTGAGATTTTGCGCCTTGCCAATGACAATGGTTGGAGTGTAGCGCATTTGTTGGCGCAGTATAATCCAACATGGAGTAGTAGTGATGAACAAGTGCTGGCTCTAAAAAATAATACAGGCGAAAGCGTCGCCCATTTTTTAGTAATTGCCAATAAACTGCACCCTATTCAGAGTGAGGAGATTCTAAACCTAACCACCGACTACGGCGTGAGTGTTGCCGATTTGTTAAAAAAACGACGGTAATAAATTTTAACACCATGCAATTATTATTGAAAAAATCTTACAAATATGCTAATATGTAAGAAATAAAAGGACTGCGAAAATGGATAATACAGTAATAATCATAGCTACTATAATTGGATTACTAGCCAATGTCATTGTGATAATTAGTTTTGTTAAATCTATGGTAGATAAGTTAGAAAACAAGCTGGAAAATAAAATAGATAATTTAGAAGAAAAATTAAATGATAAAATAGATAGACTAGCCGATAAAATAGAGCCTAAAATAAACGAGATAGACAAAGAAGTTTTTAACTTAAAATACAAAACAGAAGATTTAAGTAATAAATATAATTCTTTAGATAACACCACTAAGGCTACTAATATACAACTGGCAGAGTTAAAATATAGTCATTTTGATGGTAAAATATTACCACGCAGAAAAGCATTTGTTATTAAACATAATGAATCTAAAAGTTATAGCACAACTCCTAAAAAAGAAATCCCTGTTTAAAAAAACGTAGATAAAAATTACCTTACAAAGAAAAGCCTAAAGGACTCTCCCTTTTAACTGCAATGACATGTTCCTACCTCGTGGAAAATATTAGAGATGTCATAATGCAGTTAAAAGGGAGAGTCCTTTAGGCTTTTCTTATATCTATAAAAAATACTTGACAGTTATATTCTTTTAGTGTATAATGTGAGCATATAAAAAATTATTACAAGAAAAAATAGGTAGTAATAATTTAATAATATCCCCTGAATTCCCCTTCTCTTAGCAGAAGCGAGGTGCCTGCTCTTGCAGGCGGGGTAGTTATGGAGCGTTGCTCCATAGAACCAAGTTTAGTCGTATCACCTTTAGGGCGATACTCCAATTTAAACTTGTGCGGTTTGGAATCAATATTAAATAAAAAAAAAGAGGTATCATTAAAAAACAATAAAAATAAAAAAACAGCAAGCAAATAATTAGATTGTATAATTGGTTTAGTTTTAGGATGTAATAAAGTATTTGTATAAAATAGTATAATGGTCAGGAAAGGGTTTAGAGATAACTTTGTTATAGTTTATGTTGGTATACACCACCGAGTGTATACGGTTGAATGTAAAGCAGGGAAGTTATGTATCACGTTATTTTATTGGTATACATTTAAAAATAAAGGTCTCTAATTAAACTATTGTCATTGCTGATAAGCGGCTGGGTTGCTTATTGGGATGATTCACCACTCGTCATGCCGTGCTGAAGGCTCCGACGGCAGTCGCAGACGCCTGCTCCGCAGGATAAAAAAATAATTAAATTTTCTTGTCTGCGACGCAGTAGATACCAGCCTTCGCTGGTATGACGATAGAATGCCATCTATTAATTAATGCGCTGTTAAAAATAGGTTTGAGGTGTTTTTTGCTTGGTATCAATTCAAGTTTTAAACATCAAAGTTAAGTTATGATTGATTTACGAACGGATTACTAATCTATTCGTAGATATTACCTGTTGATATTCTGACTAAATATCTATCTTGTTTGACGGTTTGCCATCAAATAATTTCGGTCTAAAGTGCATGTGCGCCCGGCTTGTAATTTGGGTTTGGTTAATGCTCCAAATTGGAGGTTAATCGGCTTCTATCCTCAGTTGAATTGTTTGGATTGCAATACTACCGCAATCTATTTAAGCAGCCTTCCCCCCGTTGGAAATGAAAGCTACTTATTTCAGATAAACACCTCGGCTGCCTTCTTGTAAAGACTAAGAAGATAACTACAAACTAAAATTCCTGTTTAAAAAAGTAGCTCGGTGGTAATGGCTGTAGGATATTGCGGCTGTTATAGCATTACATAATAATATCCTTTATCGCTTCACTATACAGGATTAGCAAACACCCTAGGATTTTTACTTTTAATAAAGTTAATATCTTTTTCTTGGCATAATAGGGTGAGGGTGATTAATTCGTCTGTTGTGGTTTTTTCTAAGATGGTGGTGTTATTGTATAAATACACAAGTAAGTCGTTATCTAGGTAAGAAACCTCTAGGCGGATTTTAAATTTATCTTTATTAAGACAGCTAAAAATTTTCTGTTTTAGTAAGTCTAAATTAAAGCCATCCACTGCTGAAATTAAAATTTTGTTTCCTGAGGAGGTTAATTCGCTAAAGAAATCTTTCTTTGCTTCCTCTAAAAGGTCGGCCTTATTATATACTTCCAGCACTTTCTGATTATAAACCTCTTCACTTATGCCGATTTCCGCTAATACGGTTTTTACAGAATGTATTTGATCTTCATAATTTTTTTGGGCAGAATCTATCACGTGCAGGATTAAATCGGCATCTAAGATTCCGTCTAATGTGGAATGAAACGCTTCTACCAGTTGATGGGGAAGGTCGGATATAAATCCTACGGTATCTGATAAAATCGCTTTTTGTTTGTAGGGCAGCATTACAATGCGACTGGTGGTATCAAGCGTTGCAAAAAGCAAGTCTTGCGATAGCACGCTCTCGTTAGTTAAAATGTTGAAAAGGGTAGATTTCCCTGAGTTAGTGTATCCCACAATGGCAACTGTTTTAATATTAAATTTTTTTCTGGAGTTGGTGGAAATACTGCGGTTTTGCCGTAATTTTTCCAGCTTTTCCTTAAGAAATTCAATTTTATCGGCTATCATTCTGCGGTCTAACTCTTTTTGAGTTTCGCCGGGTCCGCCAACAGCACCGCCGCCGCCTCGTTGTCTTTCTAAATGTGACCACGCTTTTACAAGGCGAGATTTTTGATAGTAAAGAGCCGCTAAATTAGATTGTAATTTACCCTCAGCACTAACTGCCCGATTGGCAAAAATATTAATAATTAAGCCGCTTCTATCCAGCACCTTGACTTTTAAAAAGTTTTCTAAATTTCTTTGCTGAATGGCAGTAAGAGGGTGGTTAATAATTAAGGCATCTACCTCAAGAGATTGTAAGGTAGTTTGCAAGTCTTCAAGATTACCCTTATTAATTAAAGTGGCAGGGTTAATGTCCATAAGACTATAAACATTCGACCCTACCACAATTAAATCAAGAGCTTCTGCCAGATTAATGGTTTCTTGCAGTTTGTAGTCGTAATCTATTGTGTTCTTTTTATTTTTTAAACAGATTTGGATTACATAACAATTGTTCATTTTGGGCTTTAGTTTGTGGGTAAAGGCTTATTACCGTCTACGCTGATTTCTTCATCCTCATAAGTGAACACAAAATGAGAGTTTGGCATAATTGTAGAAATACAATGCTTATAAACCAATTGCAAATGCGAATCACGACGCAGAAGAATAGCGAAGCTATCAAATGCTGTAATTAATCCTTGAAGTTTAATACCGCTGGATAAAAAAATT
This sequence comes from Alphaproteobacteria bacterium, assembly GCA_031274895.1. Lineage (GTDB taxonomy): Bacteria > Pseudomonadota > Alphaproteobacteria > WRAU01 > Hepatincolaceae > WRAU01. Next base: position 2,666 of record JAISPM010000052.1, on the reverse strand, counting down.
GTTACGGGAACTTTATCTTTTCTGATTGAATTCAAAAAAGCATCCTGACAAGTTTGTTTCATAGTTTTCCTAACTTTTTTATAAAAATGATAGCTTTATTCTATCATAAAAAATAGAGAATGCAATAGAATTTAAATCACGAAATATCCGATAAATCCGCTAATTATAATTAGCAAAATAGGATGGACTTTAGTTTTTATCAATATGGCAGAAGATACTAAAAATATGGTAATGAAATAAAAGTCATAACTATAATTTTGCGGTTGTCTAATGCCCCAAAACAGGGTGAAACAAACCGATAAGAGCAGGGCGATGATAGCAGGCGATAGGTATTTTGCCATTACCTTAACTTTTTTCTTTTCGGAATGATTTTTATATAATTGCCAAATACCCACAAATAAAAAGAAAGGTGGCATAGTTAATACTATTAAACCGATAAAAAATCCCCAAACGGAGAATAAATCGAATCCCACAGGACCGGTTATCATTGGAGCTATTGGTCCCGGCAATGTAACGGCGTATGTCACCAGTTCTGTCAATTGAAAGTTAGAAATTATATTAAATTGGTCAACATAAATATTTTGGAATATGGGGATATAAGCCTTTCCGCCACCGAAAGAAAAAATTCCAACTAAAAAAGTAGCCCAAATAAAAATTAAAAACTCCATCTCAGCCCTATTTTATATCAAATATTAATAATAATGCAATTAAGCCAATAAATATAAATATCACATTCACCTTAGAAAGCAGCAATACAAAAACTACTATTAATATAAAGTAGTAGATACGCCAATCGTAGTCTAACTCTTTATCTTGTTTAAACATGCTGCATGTAAAAGCAAAAAGCATACCAACAATTGCAGGAATAGTTGCCAGTGATAATTTAAAAAGCGTCTCAGGATTAATATACGGGCGTAAAAAGGCGAGGGCGATAACAAGGACGGTAGGACCCAAGAACAAAATTATCAGAAGGTTAATTATGGCTCCACGATAAGATGCAACATTAAAAGCAATCATGGTGGTAAGTTGCAAGGTGGTTGGACCCGGCATAGCATTAGCGAGAATCACGAGCTTTTTGAATTCTTTCATTTCCATGAAGTTATTTTTATCAATATATTCTTTTTGAATTAAAGCCGTAGCTGCTGCTCCGCCGCCGAAGCTGAACAACGCAATTTTAAGGCTGGCAATGATGATTTTGTTTATGTCGCTGTTCATTTGATTCTTGATTCTTATTATTATCCTTGAAAATTATATCATAACTTAAAAAATTATAAATATTAATTTAGATGTTTCATGAGCAAAATGTTTCACAGGACTTTTGAGAGAAAATGTTCCACGGGAAAATATACTAAAAAAGTATAAAGGAAGATGTTGGGGGGGGGTAAAACTTCAATGACATCTTCCTACCTGTAGCAAGTTCTCGGAATGTCCATAATTCAAGTTTTCCTTTCTTTCCTCTCATACAACAGTAAGCTAGACGTAAGAAAACCCCCATATAACCTGAATTATGACATTTCTGGATTCTTTCACAAGTAGGAAGATGTCATTGAAGGCTATATGGGGGTTTTCTTACGTCTAGCTTACTTTACACTCGGTTCCCACTTACAACGCACAGGCGATACAATAGATCCATCATTTTTAAGGTCTTTAAAGGCTTTATCAACAGCCGCTTTGTCTAGCCCTGTTAGTTTAACTACATCTCCTGCACTTAGCGGTTTGCCTGCCATTTTCATGGCGTTTAATACAGTTTCTTTGGACATTGTATTTTCCTATTTATTATCTTTAGAGATATTGGTAAATAAGTATTTAGCTAATTCCACTTTTATAGTGTCAGAATCGTTTTTAGGAATTTCTCTTAAATAAACATCTAATAAAGAATGTTTTAAAGATAGGTTTCTATGCTCTTGAGCTTTTTTAGCATGGCGTCTTTCAATTACTAAAATGTAAGCAATTAAAGCTAATATTAATATTAAAGGTAATATTAAAAAGAAAAGCGAGCCGCCTGATAGAGAATCTATATTTAAAAAACTAGGGTTAAATAAGAAATAACTCATAATAGCTGCAACAATAATTAAAGTTAGACCAATAACTTTAAATGCAAAAGATTGTGAATGTTCTTTTTTAGCACTGAAAGAGTAAGAATCTTCAATCATAGATGATGGCGGAATTATCATTTGCGATTGCATATCATTGTTGTGGGTATTAGTTGTATTGTAGGCAGCAGGGGCAGTTGCCACAGGAATTTCCGTAGGAATTTCTTTTTCTACTCTAGTTTTTAAGGCTTCTAAGTCGCGAATCAGAGAGCGTTTTTTTTCGTCTAAATCTACGCTTTCTTGTTCTATGATTACATTATTATTATCCATGGTAATAATCCTTTCTTGCAAGTTTTTTGGATGGTGATTTTACACAACATTTTACCATTATAATATTAATATCTATTAAATACAAATATTATTTTATATTTTTGTATGGTTTTGCAAAAAAGGTATTTTTTATAGAAACACAAAGAGGGTTTCCATGTGTTTCTAAATAACCTAAAACTTTTTATCTTTAAAAATGTTAGAAAACAAATACTTTGTTAACTCTATGCGTATACTATCCGAATCATTCTTAGGAATTTCTTTTAAGTAAACTTCCAGCAGGGAAAATTTTAGGGATAGGTTTCT
>JAISPM010000031.1 GCA_031274895.1 Alphaproteobacteria bacterium | reverse complement strand
GTAGACTTGTCATCTATGCAGATAATTTCTATTTCTTGTAGGGTTTGACCAATAATAGAATCTAAACAACGAGCTAAATACGGAGCTACATTATATACAGGGATTATTACTGATACTTTAGGATTGTTTTTCAAGACTACTCCTGTTATTTTGTTAAACCAATGGTTTGGATTTTAAAGCCGGCTTTAGTTGCATCTTCACGGTTTATGATATTTCTCATATCCATAATTATTTTAGATTTCATGTTAAGCTCATTTAGTTTAACTGCACGGAATTCTGACCATTCAGTTAAAACAACCAATATATCTGCATTTTGGGTTGCTTCTTGAGCATTTGATGCATATGAAATTGTATCTTGCAATTCTTCACGGGTAGTTTCTATAGCTTTTGGATCATAGGCACAAATAGCAGCACCATAGGCAAGAAGTTCATGTATAATATCAATAGCAGGAGATTTACGAATATCATCAGTGCCGGCTTTAAATGCTAAGCCCCATACTGCAATTTTAGGGTTTTTAACTCCGTCAATTGAGGTAATAATACGATTGGCGATTCGTTTAATACGATCGTCGTTTCCTAAGATTGTAGCATCCACTAAAGATAAATTTGCACCACAGTGATTAGCTATAAACTGTAAGGCTTTGGTATCTTTTGGAAAACAGCTGCCACCAAACCCCGGACCCGGATTTAAAAATTTATTACCAATGCGAGTATCCATACCCATTCCCGCAGCTACATCATAAATATTAGCACCAATAAGTTCACACATATCGGCAATTTCATTGATAAAGTGAATTTTTACTGATAAAAAAGCATTAGATACATACTTAATAAGCTCACTACTGCGACGGTCTGTAAAAAATAGCTTTGGTATATTTTCGTAAACAGAATATAGATTCGTAATTACGTTACGTGCGCGCACTGAATCTGTGCCGACAACTACACGATCAGGATGAAAAAAATCATAAACAGCAAAACCTTCACGAAGAAACTCCGGTAAAGATACAACATCACAATTGGCATGAGGATTAATCTCTTGGATGATTTTTTCAATAGTATCACCTGTGCCAACAGGAACCGTTGATTTTGTTGCAATTACCGTATATTTTTTGATATGTGGAGCTAATTCCTTTGTGGCAGCATAGATATATGTTAAGTCAGCTTGTCCTGTAGCATCATCCATTGGAGTTCCAACTGCTAAAATTACAACTTCTGCATCTAAAAGACCGTCTGCCATACTATCGGTGAAAGATAAGCGACCAGAGGCAATATTGCTTTGTAAAAGCTCTTCCAATCCCTTTTCAAACAAAGTTATTTTACCGGCTTGTAAAGATTTAATTTTTTTTATATCTTTATCAATACAAACCACGTTATGCCCTAGCTCTGCAAAACCAACTCCTGTTGGTAGTCCTACATATCCGGTTCCAATAATGGCAATTTTCATTTATTTAATCCTATTATTTCCTAAAGAAATTATGGATAAAAGATACTTATTTGTCAATTCCAAATTCAATGGTTAGAAGATTGTTTTTTTGTTAATAAAAAAATAAAACTTAACATTGTTAATAAATAAATTTATGAAAAATTAAAAGACCAAAATGGCGGGTAGAGAGGGATTCGAACCCCCGAAGGTGTTACCCTCGCCGGTTTTCAAGACCGGTGCTTTCAACCACTCAGCCATCTACCCACTAAACATTATAGTTGGAGGCTATAGATATTGCAAGAAAAATTTTCTTAGAGTGGCAAAATAGCTGTCGTGGACAGAAAAAAAGGTAATTTTATTGCCGTGAATATAAATTTCGGTTGCGCCGTTTTTTTGTAAAAAGTTTTTATCAATTACCAAACTTGCGCTACAATTACTTTGAGAATTTTTATTCGTGATAAAAATTATATCCACTGCTCCGCAATCTTCATAAAAATATTTATTAGATTCTGCCAAAGATACCATGATATTTTTCAAGCCAAAAACACAGTGGTAATCTGCGCATTCAGCGTCTTCCATATTTGTAATTTTATTTTTAATATCCACATTAGGATTCTTAAACCAAATGTTTTTGACAAAACTATCGGCTTTTTCACTAAAATAATATTTACCATCATCATGAACTGCCAAGGATACACCAGTAGAATCTATAATAATATCTGGCGATGGCTTTATAAAATAAAGTCCTACCATGGCTACGTATAACCCTAAGAAAACAAAGGAATATTTATTTTTCATAAGCACAGCAGCTACATACAGTAATAATATAATTACTAAGAAGGCTCCACTGAAGAAATCTACATAAAATAAAGCATAGGTGGTGCTTGAGAAGAATCGGGCAATTTTTAAAACTAACTCCATCCCAAATGCACTCAACCATAAAAAATATTTACCGATGAATATTGGCGTGAAAAAATAAATAATTAACGAAGGCATTATTAAAAATGAGAATATCGGGGAAGAAAGCATATTGGCTGCTGCTCCATTCAGCGGAATTGTGCCAAAGTAATAGGCGATTAAAGGGAATATGGAGATTTCTATAAAAAGAGTTAAGCAAATGGAAAAAATAAATAAAAACAGCCATCTGAAAAAGATATTTCTTTTAGATTGCCTGTCTAAATTCCGCACCCACTGAAGATTACAAAAATAAATTAAAGCAAAGGTAGCGATATACGATAATAGAAAACTTGCCGAAAATAAATTAAAAGGATTCACGCTAAGAATAAGAATCCCTGCTAAAAATAGGCTATTGAAAGAAATGACTCGCATACCGGCAATAATCATCACTAAAAAAGCCACACCCATAATTGTTGCTCTGATAGCAGGGCTGTTGTCGCCGATAATAAAAATATAAAACAGTAAAAACCAAATAGTAATAAAGGCTGCGATTTTTTTAGTGTCGTAATTTAAAGCCAAATGTGGAAAAAGGCTGAGGGTGTATCGTAGAAAAAAGAATAAAAACGCACTGATTACGCTGATATGATAGCCCGATATGGAAATTAAATGGGCGAGGGATGAGAATCGCAAAGCATCCATATCGTGTTTCGGTAAAAATGTATATTCACCAATGGAGATGGCGATAATAAATGCCGCCATTTCTTTATCCAAATATTGTTTCATATCATTTTTAATTTTATCCTTAAAACTTTCCCTAAAATTATCTATTGGGCTTAGCAAAGACTTGTTATCTGTGGATTCGCTTTCCCTAATTAGGCTGATGCGTCCTACCACATAACCATTGCCGCTGATGTGTTTAAAGCGATTGTTTTCTTTAAAATTATAGCCGAATTGAATGACCGATTCGCTGGGCGGATAAATCATCGCTGTAGCTTTTACAAGGTCTCCCACTTTTAGTTGCGAGGTTCGATTGTAGGTAAGCCGCAGTTGAATATGCTCAGGATTCTGATTCGCATAGGGAATCGATGTAAAAATCACATCTTTCAAATACACATATTGTTTGTTATCATAGTTAGATTTTTCAATACTTGCAACTTCACCATAAATAGTTTCAAACTGAAATTCCTTATCAATTAGAGTTGTGGTATTTTTTAAGCCGGAAAAGGCTGCAACCCAAAGTCCAAGAAAAAATATTAATAAAAAATATGATTTTAAATGTTTAAAAGTCGGTGGATATTTCAAAAAAAATAGCATCACAAAAATTGATGCTATTAGTAAATAAATTTTATAATCAGCAAGTAATATAAAATAGAAAACTATTCCTAAAATATAAGTTATTGCCGAAATTATAAACATTTTCTAAGGATTCTTTTGATGACTTAAGTATTCTTGCTCTTTATTAAAATTATTGATGAAGTTTTTTATATCCCTGTGATTCTTACAATATTTATTTTTAAAATTTGCGAATTTAGAATCCATCATGGTTTCTTTTTTAATAAGAAGCTCAGAATCTTTAATTACAAAAGTCCAATGTTCCGCAATAGTAGATTTTGAAAGATTACTAATACTGATTTTTAAAAAAAGATTCCCGTGGGTTTCCTCAATTTTAACGTAGTTTTTAACATGGTCAACGCCGACAAATTTATGCCACCAGTCCTTGTAAGCATCCATATTGGAGAGAATCCTCCAAGCTAGTTGGGAATTTTTAATTTCTACTTTTCTATAATTATAACTTTCTTGATACAAATAAACTGCTATTAAATTAAATAGAGTAAAGAAAATTATGCAAATAAAAATTAAAATTTGTGATACGGTAATAACCATCAACAACTCCTTAAACGTTGCATTTTATATTGGTTAATCTAGCATGTTTCGCTGTGGATTTCAATATTTATAAAAATAAGTTGACAATGTTGAGATGATATTGTAGATTAGAGAGGTTGACTAATCGCTAAGATGGGTCAACAGATTAGTCAGAAGAGAGGAGTTGCATGTGTGGACTGAGAGGTTCGTGTGTGTAGCGGAAGAGAAGAAAGAGAAAAAGAAGAGAGAGAACGATTTATACTGATGGTATTGTGGATATTGATTCAATAGTTATTATCAAGTCCCCTTCTTGAGAAGGGGTGGACGGCATAGCCGGACGGGGTAGTGATTAAAGGAATAAATATAAGCAATATCAAAGAGAAGT
>JAISPM010000017.1 GCA_031274895.1 Alphaproteobacteria bacterium | reverse complement strand
TAAAATACACTTCGCTGTAAAAATCCTACATATAAACCTCAAGCTATTCAATTTTCTCGGTGAATACTATAAGAACTAATTGCTTAAGATTATAAAATTTTGTATGATACATTCATATTGTAATTAATTTTTTGAGAAAGTTGTATGAACCTTATAATTAAAGATATCTCTAAAGAAAAAGCCGAGGAAATTGTTAATAATTTAGATAAACTTATTGACGATGGAGCGATTTTAGATTGGCGAATTGACGAGGGTGAAGCTCAAGACTATCACAATGCCGATAATCTTTTAGGCGAACGTGTTGCAATTAAGCCTTATTATCGTAATAATGCTCTATGTTTTGCTTTTGTGGGTCATGAAGAATCTACGGTTAAGCATGCCAACATCATAAAATTTCTTGAGCTGTTGCTGGAGTATTTCCCTGCGAATGTTAAGTCTGTTAAAATAATTAATTTATAATCACTTAACTCTAAACAAACTCAAATAAATTACTCGCAATAATACAAAGCTGCAAAGGCTGAGGGTAATTAAGGCACTTGGTGAAACGTTGATATATAATGCTAAAATCATGCCTAAAATAACGGCGGACGCAGCAGCGATAAAAGACACAGCCATAGACTGCAGGGGGCTTTTAGCGATAGAATAGGCTAAAATGGCAGGAATAATACTAAGCGATGGTATTAAAAGGACGCCCGCCAGTTTAATGCTAAAGGCGATAACTGTTGATAGCACAAACACGAAAATAATATCATGGCGGAGTGCATTAATTCCTTCAGAAATTGCCACATCTTCATTAATAGTCATCAGTAAAAGTTTTTGCCAATTGCTGAACACATATAAAAATACCACTGCGGCAGTAATATAAATTATTATTATATCGTTTAGTTTAATGGATAAAATTGAACCAAATAAGTAGCGATATAAACTGCTGTTGTTTTGCATCAAACTAATAATTACAAAGCCTGCGGCTAGGGCAAACTGAGTGTTAAGTATCAGTAGGGAATCCTTAGAAATATTAAATCGCTTGTTAATTAAAATTAAGGCAGAAGATAGCACAAAGCATACAATTATTATCATAATCTCAGGCATGGTGGAGGTTAAAACTCCCAACGCAATCCCTAAAAGTGAGGTATGAGCTATGGAATCTCCGATGTAGCTCATGCGCTTCCATACAATAAAATTTCCTAAAATGCTCAGCGAAAAAGCCAAGCCAATACCGCCGATTAAACCATAAATAATAAAGTCATACATGGTTTAATCCTTATGATTGTAATATTTATAATTGGAAGAAATGGTTTTAAGAATTTCATTTTCGTTGACCACACTAGGCACGCCACTGCAGCCGATTTTGCCCTCATTCAGGCACAATACCCAGTCGGTGTTTTTCAGCACCATGTGGAGGTCGTGCGATACCATAATTACCGAAAAATTATTTTTTCCTTTGTATTCGTTAATTAAAGAATACATATCCTCGCGACTGGAGAAATCTATGTTAGAAGCAGGTTCATCCAGTATGATAATATCAGGACACAACAATAGAGCGCGCAAAAGCATAACTTTTTGTTTTTCACCGCCTGAGAGGTCTTTAAATAATTTATTTAAACTATTTTCTAAGTTTAATTGCTGAATTAAGCCAAAATCCGCCGTCTCTAACTTTTTTTTGCTGTTTAGAAGAATAAAATCTTTTACGCGGATAGGCACTAATACGTTGTGGTCATTTATTTGTGGAATATAGCTGATTTTTAACCCATCTTGCTTAATTATTTTGCCTGTGGATGGCTTAATAATGCCAATCAGCGTTTTACACAGAGTGGTTTTACCGGCACCGTTTTTGCCAACAATGGTGATAATTTCATTTTTGCGCACCTGAAAAGAAATATTTGCCAAAAGAGGCTTAGAATTTTTAATATAACCGATATTATCAAGCTGAATTAGTGGATTATAGCGTTGCGACATTTATTTCTTTACTTTAATCAAAATTATAGAATAACATATAATTTTAATTTAATAAATAAGATAATTCATGCGAAATAAAATCATAATAATCTTGGCAGGACTACTGTTTTTAGCCGGTTGCCAACATAAAATTGAGCCAATTCAACTAAAAGAATATGTAATTGGCGATGTGGACACCATTGTCATAGACGAAAAATACGTGCAGCATTACTATGCCGGACTGTTTATGGCGGTGGAAGAAATTAATCGGGCAGGTGGCGTTAACGGTATTCCATTAAAAGTGGAGGTTAAAAGCGATTTTGCCAACCATCGTGAGGCGTATTTGGCAGCAGATTATTTGCTTAAGCAAAAAAACGCCATAGTTCTTGTGGGAACAAGTATTCCGCAAACTACCTTTGGCGTGGCACGCTATGCGAACGATAACAAAATTCCGTTTTTAAATACAGGCTCACTGAGCGAAGAAATTATCACAGGAAGTCAAGCCAACGATTTTACCTTTCGAGTGCGGGAAGGTTATGGCTTGCACCTTAAGGCGATAGCGGAAGATATAGCGCAAAATAAGGGTCTTAAAAGTTTAGTGGTGCTGACTTATTCAAATGAGGACGGCATTAAGCAAGCTAAGGAATTTAAAGCCCTAATTAAAAAAAGCCGTCCTGATATAACTTTTGCGAAGGATGTTTATATCGCGTCGCATAAGGGAATGTTTGATAATACCGCGAAAGATGTGCAATATTCCTTCACAGGTGGCGTGGTGATTTTAATTAATGGCGATGATGTGCTTGATGTTATGAAAAATCTGCAAACGCAACGGGCGACCATTGGGAAGTCAGTTTATTTAATGCTTGGTGGTGAGCCGGAATGGGTGCGCTCTCTGCAAGGGCTAACTCCTGATAACTGGGTTGTAACAGGCTCTCCTTATTATGTGGATGGCGGCGAGAAAAATCGTGAGTTTGTGAAGAAATATCAGGCGAAATATAAAAGTTTGCTACCGCAACATAGCTCATACATAGGCTACACCACTGGGTATTTAATTGCGGATGCTCTTAGAAAATCGCGCCCAACTGCTAATAACGAAAAAAATCGGTTAGCTTTAGCAAAAGCCTTAGAGAGTGCAAGTTTTGATTCTCCGGTGGGACTTGTGCAAATGCGCTTAGACCATCAAAGCAACATGGGAACGTATATTGGCATGTTGCAACCGTATAATACGCCTATTCGTGGCAGTAATAAGGTGCGTGGAGATGTGAGAATGGCTAACACAAGAGCAGTAGATGCCAATATGTTGCTGGAATCTCCTAAGAAAGTTAATAAAATGCGCCAAAAAGAAATAGCAGTGATGAAAAAAGCTGAGGCAAATAAGCGGCATATTACTCCGCGTGGTGAAAATTAACCATTTATTCACTTTTATAATTTAAACTACAAATAAGTAATATAAATTAAGTGGATAATATGAAAGTTATAGCGTTTTCTAATATACTTAAAGCATTGTTGTTAATTGGATTCTTTCTTGTGGCTGCACCTGTTTTAAAAGCTGATGATGCCAATCAAGAAAATTCCACGGAAGAGCAGCTAAAAGGCTATCAACCAATGACTAATTGGCTGATTGACAATAAAAAAAGTTTTGAAGATATCATCAAAGAAAACGCTGTAGAAACTGAAACTAAATGGTTCGTGGAAGAAGAATATACTGCGAAAGCGAAAAAGCAGGTAGAGCAGGGCGGAGCAGCTCCAACACAAGTGCAAGCCGCACCACAAACTCAAAAATTGTATCATCTTGTAAAAAAGGGTGATACGCTGTATTCCATCTCTAAAACCTACAATATTCCACAGGCAGATATTTTAAAATGGAATAATCTAAGTGGAGCCGAAGGCATTCAGTTAGATAAAGTTTTAACTTTGTATGATGTGGAAAAATATAACGCTGAACAGGAAGCCATTAAAAATGGCACGGCACCCGTAGTGGCTCCTGCCGCTAAGGAAGATTCGCAACCAACTGCGGAAGCGGCTCCTGCTGCTCCAACCACCGAAGAAGAAACTATGAGTGCGGATTCTTTCCCTGAATACAAATATTATCGCGTGCAGAAAGGTGATACCTTTAATTCCATCGCTAAAATCCACTATATGAGTAAAGATGAACTGTTTGCTCTAAATAATTTTGATGCTACCAGTGTGCTATCGGTTGACCAAATTGTTAAAGTGAAAAGTAATTACGGTGGCAACAAAACCCAACAAGATGCAAGTGGCATAGTAAAAGACGGCTTTATTTGGCCTGTAGTTGGCAGACTTCTTATGACTTTCGGAACGCAAGAGCAAGGGCTAATGAACGAAGGAATCAATATTGCTGCTAAAAAAGGCACTGATGTTAAAGCCACGCAAGAGGGAATTGTAATTTATGTGGGCGACAGCTTAAAAAGTTTTGGTAATATGGTGCTGGTTCAACACGATAAAAACTGGATAAGTGCCTACGCTCATTTAGGTGTGGTAAAAGTTAATAAGGGTCAAAAAGTGCTGAAAGGCGAGGTTATCGGACAGGTTGGCGATAGCGGCAGCGTTAATACTCCACAATTGCATTTTGAGCTGAGATATAACATAAAACCGGTTGATCCTTTGAATTATTTAGTATCTTACCGATAAGATGTAAATTTTACTAGCAAATTTGTCGATTTTAATATATTATTGATTTAGTTTTGTAAATATAATGGAGTAAAACAATGATTTCTAACCTTTATGCCGCCGATGTAGTATCAACTGTTGAAGCTGCTGTAGCAGGAGCTGAACCTAGCAAAGCCTATGTTATAATGATGAATATTCTGCCTTTTGTTTTAATATTTGCGATTTTTTATTTCCTTTTAATCCGTCCGCAAAAAAAGAAACAACAAGCTCATAGAAATATGATTGATGCCATTAAACAAGGCGATAGTGTCCTGCTAAATTCAGGCTTTAAAGGTCAAGTTAGAAACATTAAAGATAACGGCTATTTTGTGGTTGAAATTGCTAAAGGCGTTGATGTAGAAGTGTTAAAATCTGCCATTGCCAATGTTATTAAAGATTAATCAACTGGACGTAGCATGTTAAATTTTCCTCTTTGGAAGTCGATTCTAAGCGTTTTCGTTATTGTTATTTCATTAGCAGTAGTTGGTCATGATTTTTATAATAAATTTTATAACCCTAATTATTCTAGTGGAATTAAACTGGGTCTTGACTTACAAGGAGGATCTTCCCTTGTGCTGGAAGCCGATGAAGATGTTTTTATGCAGGACTATACAGCCGCATTGCTGGAAAATATCCGCTCTATTTTAGCGAACGAAAAAATTCCTTATTCTAATTTATCTAAGGGTAATGGTGAGGTAAGATTCTTACTGAACGACACCTCTAAACTTAGCCTTTTACGTAGTAGAATCTTTGATATTCATAAAGATTTAGATGTTCGCACCGCAGGAAATTCCATAACTGTAATCGTGAGCGAAGCCACCAAAGAATCGCAAATAATTAATGTGATTCAAAATTCTATTGAAGTAGTGCGTCGTAGGGTAGATCAAACTGGAACCAACGAGCCTGTAATTAAACAACAGGGCTATAAGCAAATTGTGGTGGAATTACCGGGTGTGGAAAATCCTGATGCTATTAAAAGAATCCTCGGCACTACTGCTCGCTTAACTTTCCATTTGGTAGACGCTGAAGCCAGTTTTAACGGAACTCCTTTAAAGCCCGGGTTTGCTTATTTAAGAGACGCTAATGGTGTGCGTTATGCCATTAAAATTAATCCTGAAATTTATGGTAAAAGTCTTGTGGATGCAAAGCTGGAATTCCAAGACCAACAACCCGTGGTATTCTTTAAGTTTGATACCGACGCCGGCAGAAAATTCGCACAAATCACCACCGAACAAGTGGGCAACATGTTTGCCGTGGTGTTAGATAATAAAATTATTTCCGCTCCACGTATCAATCAGCCGATTACAGGTGGCAGTGGAATTATCACAGGACGCTTTAGTTTAAATGAAGCGCAAGAATTGGCATTGCTGTTAAAAGCAGGTGGCTTACCGGTGCCGCTACATATTATAGAAGAACGCACAATTGGACCAACACTGGGAGCCGAATCCATTAAAGCAGGATTAATTTCCGGTTTAATTGGTTATGCTTTAGTGTTTGTGTTTATGGTAATTTTCTATAGACAACTGGGCATGATTGCCAATTTATCGCTGGTAATAAATACCGTATTTATTTTTGCCGCATTATCGCTATTAAATGCCACGCTGACTTTGCCGGGTATTGCAGGTATCATATTATCACTCGGGATGGCGGTGGATGCCAACATTCTGGTGTATGAGCGGTATTCACAAGAAATGCAGAAAAAAGGCAATACCTTTAAAATTGCCATATCTAATTCGTTCACAAGAGTGTTTACCACCATTGTGGATTCTAACCTTACAACGCTTTTTGTGGCGGTGTTTTTATTCGGGCTGGGTAGTGGAGCCATTAGAGGATTTGCCGTTACGCTTATTATCGGGATTTTAACTTCCATGTTCTCTATCATGTTTATTACAAGATTCTTAATTAATATCTTTTTCTTTAGAAATAAAAAAGTGAGAAAAGCATAATGAAGCATACTCATCTTGGCATATTAGGTCCTAATGTTAATTTAGATTTCTTTAAATACACCAGAATTTTCTTTGGTGCGGCGGCTATTTTGTTGATTGCCTCTTTAAGCTATCCGTTCGTTAAAGGCTATAACTTGGGTATAGATTTTAAAGGTGGAATTGTTATAGATTTTATTAATAATGCTAACGATCCGTTGGATACTATCCGCGAGAAATTGGATTCGTTGGGCGTTAAAGATTACTCCATTAAAGAATTCGGTAGTAATGGCTTTCAGCTGGAAATCAGCCAATCTGAGCTACCTAAAGAAAAAGTGAACGATATTATCGAATCTATTAAAGTTGCCATGAGTGGCTATAGCCTATTGCAGGTGCAGTTTGTTGGTCCCAGCGTTTCTGCGGATTTACTAAAAAGCGGTCTTTTGGCTACGTTTTTCTCACTAATCGGAATGTTTGTGTATATTTGGATACGCTACAACTGGCAGTTCGGTTTAATTGGAGTTTTAACTTTAATTCATGATGCCTTAATGAGTTTGTTGTTTTTATCTATCTTCCATTTTGAGGTTAATGTCAGCAGTATTGCGGCTATCTTGACGGTAATTGCCTATTCCATTAACGATACGGTGGTGCTGTTCGATCAAGTGCGCGAAAACACTCGCAAATATATTAAAGAAGATGTGAAATTTATTATCAACAAAAGTATTAACCAAGTGCTTTCCAGAAGTATCGCAACAGTGATGACGGTGGTGTTGGTGCTGTTGAGTATTTTCTTCTTAGGTGGAGATACTTTAAAATCCTTTAGTTTTACGCTTTTAGTGGGTGTGCTTTTTGGAGCTTATTCTTCTATTTGCTTATCGGTGCCAATGCTTTATTATATAGGAGATATTAAGGCGCGCGAATTAGCCAAAGGGAAGTAAATTGCAGAGAGTGTTAGTGCAGGAATACTCCTCGGAAGAAATTGTATTAAGCAATAAGCAGATTATAAAAGGCAGTTGTGTTTTAACCGATAGTGGCGAAGTTATTCCTATTGAATTGCAGGAGAGTGCGGAAGAATTTTTAAGTAGCGAACACAATTATAAATTTTTAGAGAATTTTAAAAACAAAGAAATATTTTTAGTGGGTTGCGGTGAAAATTTTATTCTGCCATCAATGAAAATTAGGAAATTGGTGCATGAGAGTGGCTTCAAATTAGAATGGGGAACCACGCGGGGAGCCTTAAATATTTTTAATTTACTGGTGGAAGATAGCAGAGATTGTTTTGCTTTATTGATTTAGAAAATAAAATCGTTATAATATTAATAACTAATAAATAAAAGGGCGTAAAGTTATGTTAAAAATCCATCGTTGGTTTATTTTACTGGGATTGCTGTTTATTGTATTTATTGCTTTAGCAGTTGATTTTGGCGAAAAAAGAGAAAGCGATAGTTTTAAAAGATGGAAAGATTCGTTCGTGCAGGAGCTGCAACAGTCAGGAATCTCTGATAACACCATAAAAAAATTCCAAGATAACGCTATGTTTTCGCAAAGTGTGGTGGATTCTTATAACACTCGGGTTAATAACAGCACATATACCGTTTCTGTTGATGAAGATACTTTACTAACCGCACAAATTTTCTATAGAGATAATAAACCTTGGTTAGAAGAAGAAAAAGAAAAAAATAATGTTTTACCGGAAGTTGTGGTGGCAATGTTTGCCATCAACAGTGCATTTGGTGAAAAAATGGGCGATAACTCGGCGATTAATGTTTTAGCCAGTTTGTCTTTTAATCCTAAATCGACCGATGAATATAAACCTGAATTATTGGCTTTTTTAATGCTTGTGGATAGAGGCTATTTTGATGTTAATGTTATGGCTAATAACGATGGCACCATGTCGTATATAGGTATCAGACCAACCCTTTATATGTTATACGGTGTAGATGGCAATAAGGACGGTATTGTAGATTTATTTGCTACGAAGGAAGATATTGTGGCAACATCTTTCAGCCTGCTGAAAAATTTAGGTTTAAGCATGGATTCATGGGGTAATGAGGTGTCTTTACCAAATACTATGGACTTCCAATCGCGCCAAGGTGTTAGAAATTTAATGACCTTAGATAAGTGGAAAGATATGGGAGTGGCATCAGCTAACGATATTCCATTACCAAGAGATAGCCGTTCTTCGTTTTTAATTATTTTAGATGGCTATGCACGCGGAGTGTTATTGTATAATAATTTTAATGTGATATTTAAAACCAACGGCAATGTGCAACGTTCGCTTGATATTTTAGCACTAAGCGATAAAATCAGTGAATATCGTAATGTGCTGACTTATTCCGAACAAAACGTTAAACCGGTTGCGAAAAAACCTGCTAACGAAAGCGAAGCATCTTCTAAAAAGAAAAAACCTAAAAAAGACGATTTACCGGTTCCTACTAAATATAAAGAGTTAGAAGCTATAAAATAAGCAAACTACGAAATCCCCTTCTTTTGAAGGGGATTTTTTTATTACACCTCCTAAATTCCCCTTCTTGTAGAAGGGGTGGACTGCGAAGCAGGACGGGGTAGTGTAAAAAATATTAAATTCAATTGACAATAAAGTGTAATTCTTCAATAATATTACTAACGGGTGTAACGACCCTATCGAACGATAGTTTCTAACCGTCCATAATATATGGCTTTTTTGTTATATATTATTAAAATGGGCGGGAGGGCAGAGAATATAATACCCGCAAGGGGAATAATCTCACTCTTTCGTTTGGTAGAGTCGTTAACCTCCCGCTCTTTACAACTTTTAACGAAGGAATACCAAATGAATAATACAAACCAAAACAACAATAATTTTGATATTGATAAACAATTCCAAAATCTTCTAAAAAATTCTCAAGAATCACTGTGGGATTATGATAATTTATTACAAAGGATAAAAGCTCTAGTAAATACCTTAGACCAACCATTGCAATTAGTATTTAAAGATATTATTAAGATTTATGATAAAAAAATCAAAGAAAGAAAAGAGAATATTATTACAATCAAAAAAGAGTTTGAGAAGTTTAATAAAAATTAGTCTTAAAAACTTTATTTTTCACTAATTATATAGTGGATGCCGTTCTTCAACGGCATGACGGTTGTAATAACTGGGGCGGGCGAAGGAGAATTCGGACTAAGACCCCCTGAACCACAAT
>JAISPM010000021.1 GCA_031274895.1 Alphaproteobacteria bacterium | reverse complement strand
CTGGTAGATGACAGCAAAAATATTTATATGTATGACGCCATAAAACGTAAAACCATCCGCGAGACGGAAGTGCGTGAAAAATTTGCCGTAGCTCCCAATAGAGTGGTGGAAGTGCAGGCTTTAATGGGCGATACGGCAGATAATGTTCCCGGCGTTAAGGGTGTTGGACCTAAGGGTGCGGCGGAGCTTATAAATGCTTACGACAGCTTAGAGGGAATCTATGAAAACATTGAGCTTATTACCAAAAAGGTTTTAAAAGAAAATCTGTTGCGTGATAAAGATATGGCTTTTATGTCGCGGCAACTCGTGCATTTAAAAGACGATATTAATGTGGAGGTGGACTTAGAGGCTTTAAAAACCCGCGAAACCAATCCGCAAAAACTATGCGATTTTCTGCAGAAGTTATCCTTTGACTCCCTAGCCACGAAAATTGCCGCTAAGCATAAGCTGTCGCTGAAAGGGAGTAGTGGTGATTTATTTATTGGGTCGGCGGAGGAAGCGGTGGCTCCTGTCGCTTTGGCTACAGTCAATAAAAATATTAGCTCCACTGTTGAGCTTAAAGAATTAGTGGCAAAACTAGGGAATACACGGCAGATTCCTTTGCTTATATCTGCTGCTCAGGCAAGTATTTATGCCCAAGATACTAACTATAACATTGTCTTTGCAGAAGAAAATCTGCTGGCTGATGAGCATATAATTACTGAGAAAATATTTTTTGAAAATATGGCAGAAATTTTAACTAATGAGGCAATTCTTAAAATTTCTTACGACATGAAGCCCATATTGCATAAGGCAGATAAACACGGTATTACCATAAATGCCGTTGAAGACATTCAACAAATGGCTTACCTTGTAGATGGCGTTAATAATAGTCTTGAGACAATTCTGCAAAAGCATTTATTTATGGAAAACCCTGAAATTGCGCCAAATCTGCTGTTAGATTTATACAACATTTATTACCAAAAAATTATTGCCAATAAGCAAAAATATTTATATGAGGTGTTTGACAGACCTCTGCTCCCTGTGCTGTTCGCCATGGAAAAACTCGGCATAAAAATTGAGGGCAGTATTTTAAAAAATCTTTCAGCTGAGTTTGAGGCAGCTCTCTCTACCTTTGAAAAAGAAATTTTCGCCATCGTGGGAGAGGAATTCAATGTGGGTTCGCCAAAACAGCTGGGCGAGATTCTATTTGAAAAAATGGGTTTGAAGGGCAAAAAGAATAAATCAGGCTCTTATAAAACCGATAGCGATGTGCTTGAGGCTTTAGCCGAAGGCGGCGTGGAAGTGGCGAATTTAGTGTTAAAGTGGCGGCAGCTGGCAAAGCTCAAAAACACCTATACCGACAAATTGCCCGAAAAAATAGAGTTGAAGACAGGCAGAATTCATACAACCTATCTGCCCTGTGCAACATCCACAGGACGGCTTTCTTCCATTGAGCCAAATCTGCAGAACATTCCCATTCGCAGTGATTCGGGTAAAAACATCCGTAAGGCCTTTGTGGCTAAGGCGGGATATAAAATTATCTCCTTAGATTATTCGCAAATTGAGTTGCGGATACTGGCAAGTATTGGCGGGGTGAATTCCTTAAAAGCAGCCTTTGAGCGTGGTGAAGATATTCACAAAACCACCGCCAGTGAAATGTTTAACATCCCGCTTGCAGAGGTGGACGCTAACCACAGACGGCAGGCGAAAGCCATCAACTTTGGTATCATTTACGGACAAACCCAATACGGTTTGGCGCGAAGTTTGGGGATTTCTAATGAGCAGGCACGGAATTATATAGAATCGTATTTTCATAAATATCCTGAAATAAAGCAATACATGGACTCCGCAGTAGCATTTGCTAAAAAATACGGCTATGTGGAAACCTATTTCCATAGAAGATGTTTTTTAGATGGCATTAACAGCAGTAATTTTAACATCAGAAACTTTAACGAACGCGCCGCCATTAATGCACGCATTCAAGGCACCGGGGCTGATGTTATGCGGAAATCTATGATTGATGTTTATAAGTTTCTTGTCCGTGAGAAAGTAGATGCTAATATCCTACTGCAAATCCATGATGAAATGGTGATTGAGGCGGCAGAAGATATTGCCGACAGCCTCGCCAATAGCCTCCAACAAATCATGGAAAACTGCTGCGACATCGGTATAAAGCTAAATGTAGATTTTGGCATCGCCGATAATTGGTTTGATGCTTAGATTAAGACTAGGTTTTTTCTTTATATAATATTATATAAAGAAACCATTTGATTATCAAATGGTTGACTTTTGTAATTTTAACATACAAGGAGAAACTTAATGTTAAGCAAAGACAAAGTCTTAGAAGGTCTGTTTACCATAATTGGTAAAGAGCGCGTTATAGCAGACGAAAAAACTCTCAGAGAAAACAGCGTAGACAGTTTTAGAAAATATGCCACACTGCACAATGTCTACGAACTTCCCCTACCAATTGCTGTTATTTATGCTAAAAATACCGAAGAAGTATCCAAAATTCTATTATTTGCCAACGAAAACAGAATTAATGTAATAGCCAAAAACGGTGGCACATCAGGAGAGGGCGGATTAGAAAATATTACCGCAAATACTATTATATTAGATGGTTCGCAAATGAATCATATCGCTAATGTTGACACTCAAAATATGCAAGTTACCGTTGGTTGCGGCGTGGTTTTAGCAGATTTAGAAGAGCTTTTAAGAAAACAAGGTCTAACCACAGGTCATGCGCCTCAAAACAAACTAGCGCAAATTGGCGGTCTTGTTGCTACCAGAAGCAGTGGCACATTATCGAATCTTTATGGTGGAATTGAAGATATGGTAGTCGGGCTTGAATCTGTATTTCCGAATGGCACAATTGTGCGAATCAAAAATTCACCTCGTAGAGCTGCCGGTCCGGATATTCGCCAAGTGATAATTGGGAATGAAGGAGCAATTGCTTATATTACGCAAATCACTTTGAAACTCTTTAAATATCGCCCTGAAAACAATCTGTTCTTAGGTTGGTTAATAGACGATATGAGCGAAGGTCTTTCCATTATCAGAGAAGTTATGACTAATGGTCTTAAACCAAGCGTAGCCAGACTTTACTCTCCTGAAGATGCCAAACAACATTTCCCTCATTTCTATAAAGGTAAATGTGTGCTGGTTTTCATGACGGAAGGTATGAAATCTATCGCCAAAGCTACTTACGATGAAATAGTAAATATTGTTGATACTTATAAATCAAAATTAATTACTGTGGAATTTAAATATTACAATGATGCCGTTAATGTGGTTACCAATCACAAAACCATTGAAGAAGTTGATGCCAGATTAATTGAAAAATGGTTCGGTAGCCTGAATTATAATGCAGAACAAATGGCTGCTGAAAAAAAACTTATGCTTGAGCATAAAAACATCGGCTTTACCACCGAAATTTCTTGTGATTGGGGCAGCGTAATTAATATTTACGAAAGTGCAATTAAAAGAATTCGCACCGAATTCCCTCATGCAGCAGATATAACTTTACTAGGTGCGCACTCTTCCCATAGTTATCAAAACGGCACTAATTTATCTTTCGTTTATAATTACAATGTGGTGGGCAAACCTGAGGAAGAACGCATTAAATATCATATTCCTTTGAATGCCATTATTGTTGAAGAGGCTTTAAAATTTGGCGGATCTATGGTGCATCATCATGGTATTGGTAAATATAGAAGCAACTGGATTAAAAACGAACACGGTTCTGCTTACTATATTTTAGATACCTTGAAAAAGTCCTTTGACCCTAACGATATTATGAACAAAGGCACTATTTTTAAAGCCTAAATATAACTAACTTAAACCATATGGAGAATCATATCATGATTAAAAAATTATCCCTTTTAGCCGCAGCTTTTGCTGTATTTTTTACAACTGCTTGCGGCACGCTTTTAAAACCGCAACAAATCAATCGTGGACATAGCGGCAGATTAGATACAACCATCGTTGTGTTAAACGCTATCGGGTTGTTCTTCTTCCTAATACCCGGAATTATCGCTTTCGCAGTAGACTACAGCAACGGAACATTATTCTTACCAAAAGGAAGATATGCCCTTAAGGATACCTCTGCTGAAAGTATTCAAGCAGTGTTAGTCGCTAATGGTTATGATATAACCTTAGACCAAGTAAAATTAGCCATGAATACCGCTAGTTAATTTGTGAGTAAACTACCACTCGTCAAATAAACGGGTGGCAGTTTAAGAGGTATCTTTTTGCTGAGATTTGTATTATTTATCGTAGTTATTGTGTTTCTTCTTATTAGTATTAGTGTTGTCTTTGATAGCTACTACTGATTATTAACGGATTTTGTAATAGATTTTAAATCACCCTTTAACCTGCTTTCTACTTTTTTAATATCTTCAACCATCGGAAGCTCTTCAGGCTTAAGTCCGGTTTCTTTAACAAAAACATCTCTAATAGCTTGATTGCTGCTATTGTGCTGAGTGGTTATAGGCTCTTCACCAAGTAAATTTTTTTCTTTAATAGCGATATTGGAAATTTGGATTGCCAGTTTTTTAGCAGTGATAAGCGCAGGATTTAAAAAATCTGCCAATGGTCTGTTATTGTATTTTTCAGGAACTCCCAACTTTTCTTTCATTTGCTGAGTATTATTACCGCCGAATAGTGCAGCATCACCTTTGCTTCTTACTCTGGCAAAACCCTCTGCGTCTATTCCTCTTTGATAAAGTTCTTCTGAAAATATTTTTTCCGCTTCTTTTAATTCGTATCTTTCTAAAACTCTTTCAAAATCTTCCTTCCTTTGCATTACAAGTTCAAAATTTCTTGTTTGCACCGCAAAGTAATTTTGTGCAAAGGCAATTTCTTCTTTGCGAGGGTCGCCGTTTTGAGCGGTTAAATAACAGGCATAACGGGTGAGTTTGTAATCTTGAACTTCTCTTTTGGCTCCTTTACCTGCTTCTATCAATTTACCGGCGTGGGTAAAATGATCCTCTGCCTTGTGTTTATTGGATTCGCAAGAAATTATAGCTTTTTTTATAACCTCTTCAAACTTTTGCCATTTTTCATAGCCAAGAATCTTTTGTAAATCTCTGGCATAAATGAATTCAACGCCATTTTCGTCTAACTGCCAAATACTTTCTAAATCTTCAAATTTATCCTTAAAAATTTCTACACTCATGGATTCCTCACAAAATTATTTACTTAATTCATTATACAACCTTATTTGTATAATTAAACAATTTAATCAGGTGTGAAATGATAAAAATCTACTCTTGGCTCTCACGAATTTTTTCAAGAGGAACAACTTTGCAGTTATCGAGCATATATTGCCATGCCTCGGTAAAGCCTTGCATGGTATATTTATCTACAGCGGACAAGTCTTTATTATTGATTGGCGTAAATTCGTTATAAACAAAGAAGATGCTGTCTTCATGCTCTAAAAAGTAGTGAATCACAAAATCTTCATCCTTATTAACCCACGCCTTATCGCCCATTGTATCTAAAAAGATATTGATATTAACCACATCAATCTTTACTTTAGAATCATTTTTATAAGGCAAACCACCCAGCACAGAAATTTCTTTTTTATCGTTAATTTGGATATAGTGGATATTGCGCTCCAAATAATAACCGTAAGAGCTTACAGGAAAAGAGTAGATATAGCAGCGGCTGCCATCCTTGGAAAAAATCCATGCGCCAAACTTTTGGTTGTCAGTCTGCTTTTTGCTTTTAGGAATGGCTTTCATGATTTTTTCTTTATTATCTATGGTTTTAGTGCTGCATGAAGCAATAAACAATAGTAAAATAAAGGTTATGAAAAGTTTCGTCATACCAGCGAAGGCTGGTATCCATTGCCCCGCAGGGTAAAAAAATAATAAAGTTTTCTTTTTTGTCTGCGACGCAGTGGATACCAGCCTTCGCTGGTATGACGTAGTATAATTAAACATCTAAATTATCCACATTGAGGGCATTTTGTTGAATGAACTCTTTACGAGGTTCTACCACATCTCCCATCAGTGTCGTGAAAATTTCATCCGCCATTTCGGCATTATCCACGGTAATTTGAATAAGCGAACGCGAATCAGGATCTAAAGTTGTTTCCCAAAGTTGTTCAGGATTCATCTCTCCTAATCCTTTATATCTTTGCAAATATAAGCCTTTTTTAGAGTTTTCCAGCAAGGCTTTAAGGAGGGATGTAGCACCGTAAATTGGAGTTTCAGTATCTTTAATTTTCAACACCGAGGTATGACTGAAATA
Source organism: Alphaproteobacteria bacterium (assembly GCA_031274895.1). Lineage (GTDB taxonomy): Bacteria > Pseudomonadota > Alphaproteobacteria > WRAU01 > Hepatincolaceae > WRAU01. The sequence continues at coordinate 57,957 of JAISPM010000021.1, read as the reverse complement.
ATTTTTAAGAGTGGCTTGCATATTATTAAGATTTTGCGCCATCATGCTGCCAAGTAATTTAGCATCAAACTCATATTTTTCAAACACGCCACGGTTCTCTTTGGCAATTACCAGCTTATTCTCAACTATTTTAACTTCCCAAGTTTTGTTAAATTCACTCTCTAAGGAATTGAGTTTAGCAGTTAAATCAGAAATTACTTGTGTAGCAAGAGTTTCATCTTCAAAAATTTTGGCATTAAATGCACCTGCTATAGCAAGATTCTCTAAAACTTCTTGAGAGGCATTGGTTTCAATTTCGCCAATAATTTTTGTCGCCTTTTTAGATGTTTCAATAATCGCCGCTAAATCGCGCCCGCTGATAATAGCTCCATCATGCAAAGTCAGTGTTGCGCCTTCGTCTAAACTTAAATTAAATAAAAACTCGTCTAAACTTTCTTGGGTTTTATGATACACCTCAGAATTACCGCGTTTAGTTTTATATAAAGGCGGTTGCGCCACATAAATATAACCTTTTTGCAACAGTTCAGGCATTTGACGATAGAAAAGCGTCAACAGCAGCGTTCTAATATGCGAACCATCAACATCGGCATCGGTCATGATAATAATTTTATGATAGCGAGCTTTTTCAATATCAAACTCATCACCACCCACGCCCGTTCCTAAGGCGGTAATTAAGGTGCCAATTTCTGCCGAGCTGATAATTTTATCGAATCTTGCTTTTTCCACATTTAAAATTTTACCACGCAATGGTAAAACCGCTTGATTTTTACGATTACGACCTTGTTTGGCAGAACCACCTGCGGAGTCTCCTTCCACTATGAATATTTCGCATAGCGCAGGATCTTTTTCTGAACAATTGGCTAATTTACCCGGTAAATTTGCAGGGTCAAGTGAGGTTTTTTTACGGGTTAATTCTCTTGCCTTACGAGCCGCCTCACGGGCAGATGCCGCTTCTATAATTTTACCGACAACAGATTTAGCCTCGTTAGGGTTTTCTTCAAACCACATGGCAAGTTTTTCTGCGGTAATGTTTTCCACCACCGGACGAACTTCCGAAGAAACTAACTTATCTTTAGTTTGCGAAGAAAATTTCGGGTCTGGAACCTTTACCGAAACTATACAGGTTAAGCCCTCACGAGCGTCATCGCCCGTAATATCTACCTTAATAGCCTTTTTCCCTGTATTAACGCTATTCATTAAGTTATTAATGGTGCGCGTTAATGCCGAGCGGAAGCCTGCTAAATGTGTGCCACCATCTTTTTGCGGAATATTGTTAGTAAAGCAAAGCGTATTTTCATGGTAGGAATCATTCCACTGCAAAGCTACCTCGGCAGTTATGCCGTCTTTTTCTGCCTTGAAATATACGGTTTCCTTTTGCAAAGGATTTTTAGATTTATCTAAATACTTCACAAACTCCACCAGTCCACCCTCGTAATGCAGGTGGGTAGTTTCAGGTGCGGCTCCGCGATTATCTACTAAATCTATTCTAACATTAGAATTTAAAAAAGCTAATTCTCTTAAACGGCGTTCAAGGGTTTTAAAATTATATTCAATGTTTTTAAATATGGATGGAGCCGCCCAAAAGGTTACCACGGTGCCTTTTTTATAAGACCCGTCTTCGTTTTTAGGAGCCTCACCAATTTCTTTAAGTGGAGCTTCTGCCACGCCAAGTTTAAAGCGCACGAAGTATTCACGACCATTTTTGTAAATGTTAAGGTTCAAGTAATCTGAGAGAGCGTTCACCACCGATACACCCACACCGTGCAATCCGCCCGATACTTTATAAGAGTTTTGGTCAAATTTACCGCCCGCATGTAGTTGCGTCATGATTACTTCCGCCGCCGAAATTCCCTCTTCCTTATGGATATCCACAGGAATACCGCGACCGTTATCGTCCACGCTCACACTGCCGTCAGCATTAAGGCTTACCACGATGTAGTCGGCATGTCCTGCCAAACTTTCATCAATGGCGTTGTCCACCACTTCATAAACCATGTGATGCAACCCTGAACCATCATCGGTATCACCAATATACATGCCCGGTCTTTTCCGAACTGCGTCCAGCCCTTTTAGAACTTTAATTGAGTTGGAATCATAAGCCTCGCTCACGATTTGGTTGTCCTGCGGATTATCTTGATTTTCTGCCATTACTTCTCACTTTCACATTAATTTCTTTAGCATTATATTGTAGCATATTTTTTAGATTTTGTCTTTAGGTTTACCAATTTTTTTTAATTCTTTGCCTAATCTGGTTTCTACTTTTTTAATGTCTTCCGCAGGGGGCAACTCTTCAGGATAAATATTTTCTTTAATTAGGGCTTCACGAATTGTATTATTAGAGCTAACATGTTGCTTTGTAATACTTTCTTCACCAAGAAGGTTCTGTTCTTTAACATTTTTATTGGAAATTTGGGTTGCCAGTTTTTTAGCAGTTATGGCTATTGGGTCTAAGAAATCTGCCAGTGGTCTGTTTTGATATTTTTCAGGAATCCCAAGTTTTTCTTTCATTTGCTTAGTGTTATTACCACCAAATAATGTGGCATCACCTTTACTTCGTATTCTACCAAAACCTTGGTCGTCTACACCTCTTTGAAAAATTTCATCTGAAAATATTTTTTCGGCTTCTTTAAGTTCATACCGTTCTAAAACTCGTTCAAAATCTTCCTTCCTTTGCATTACAAGCTCAAACTTTCTGGTTTGCACGGCAAAGTAATTTTGCGCAAAAGAGATTGCCTCTTTGCGAGGGTCGCCATTTTGAGCGGTTAAATAGCAAGCGTAGCGGGTGAGCTTATAATCTTGGAGTTCTCTTTTCGTTCCACTGCCTATATCGACCATTTTGGCGGTGCCGCCAAAATGGTCAGACACCTTGTGTTTGTTGAATTCACAAGAAATCATCGCCTTTTTTATAACCTCTTCAAACTTGCGCCATTCGGTATAATCAAGAATTTTTTGCAGGTCTCTTGCATAAATAAATTCCACCCCGTTTTCATCTTTCTGCCAAACACTTTCTAAATCTTCAAACTTATTTTTAAAAATTTCTATACTCATAATTTTTGCCCTTTAAACATATTTGTAAAAATTATAGCATAAATTAAGTTAAATTCTTCATCCACTTTTTACCTATAAAACGCCATAGGGCGATAACGCATTTTACCACCTCTTCAATATTGGCGATTAGCACGACCCAGTAAATTTCTAATTCTAAAACCATTGCGGTATAAAATGCCAGTGGAATGGCTATAAATACCACAGGAAGTGCGTCTATAAAAAAGGCAACTTTGGTGTCACCGCCTGCCCTTAATACTCCCACAAGGGCAATCCAGTTAATGAATTTAAAAAACATGGCGATGGAAAAAGCTATCAGCACTTTATCGGTTAAGGCTGCTGCCTCTGGGGATAGTGGAAACTCATTAAGAATTTGTCCTCTAAATAAAAGAGCCAAAATACTGAGGGATAAAGATATACCGATTGCCATTTTAATAATTTTTTTAGACATCGCAAAGGCCAGTTCTAATCTGCCACTGCCGATGGTTTGCGCGATAATAATATTAGCACCTGTCGCAACTCCAAAAACTATAATTGAACCGGCATTAATAACCAGTTCGGCAATATTCACACTCGCCAATGCGGAGGTGCCGAGTGAGCCATACGCCACATAAAGCACCGTGGTCGCCAGCACCCATACGGTTTCGGTAAAAAAGACAGGGATGGATATTTTAACGAGGGATTCTATTTTATCTTTAGGAAATCCTAAGTATTTTTTCCAGTTGGTGGCACGCATTTGATATTTCGCATTAAAAAAGAAATACAAGCATATGCTAAATTCCACAAGCCTAGCAATTAGCGTGGCGAGGGCGGCTCCGCGCGCTTCCATGCGCGGCAATCCCCAATTCCCATAAATTAAGCCATAGTTTAAAACGGTATTAATGATAGTTGCCACAAGAACTATATAAAGGGCTTGCTTGGTTTTTCCCATAGACCGCAAAGCAAAAGCGATGGCAATAGATATGGCATTAAAAGGAAAAGATACGGCAACAAGTTGTAGAAATCCGGTGCCGATAAAAATTACCTCAAGGTCGTTGGAAAATAATTCCATAAACGGTTCGGCAAAAATTATGGCAAAGGGTGTAAAAATCGCTCCAAAAGCAATTGCCACAATTATGCTGATAAAAAACACTCTACGGAAATTCCGATAATCTTTTTTGCCATAATATTGTGCTAAAAATATACTGGCTCCGCCTAATGCCCCAAAAAGCATTAAAGCATAAATAAAATATAGTTTATTGGCAACTCCTACAGCGGCAATGCTGGTTTCGCCTAATTTACCAACCATAATCGTATCTATAAAATTTAAAGATATGGAGACAAACTGCTGTAGTATTAATGGAATAACTATTACGAAGAATCTTTTATAAAAGCCTTCTTCTTGGATGGGTGAAGTATTACCTACTTCCATGGTTTTTTCCTTAGTTTATAAATCGTCATGCCGTTGTAAAACGGCATCCATTGCAGTGGATACCGGCTTTCGCCGGTATGACGAGGGTTTAATTGATTTGTAAAAATTCGAATTTTTCTTTGAAATCCGTGAAAATTTCTTGGTGAGTGGTGGTTATAAAAACCTGCGAGCCAAACTGCAGAATTTTATTGATAACATATTCCGTATTGTTTTTATCTAAATGCACATTGAACTCATCCAATAGTAAAATCGGGCTGATTTGCTTAGTGTTTTGCAGTAATTTAATAAAGGACGTGATAATACTAATCAGCATCATTTTCTGCTCGCCGGTGGAAGAGTTTTCTGCCCCCTGACCTGTGGTTATAAATTTACAAACGAGCTTACTTTTATTGGCGGAAGTATTACTTTGCCCCATGATTAGGTCGTTGCGCCGATTTTCTTTAATACTTTCCTTTAAAATATTTTCCACTTTTAGTGAATAGGTATGCTCCCTCAACAAGTCTTCAATTTCGCCTGCAAAACTCAAATGCAGTGGATATTTTTCGTCAACTGCGGTGAACTCGTTCAGGCTATGGATAAAATCTAACCGCGAAACCACCAATGGCACGGTAATTTCCACGAGTTTTTCTTCTATTAAATCCAGCCATTTGCCGTTTAAGCTGCCACCGGAGAGAATTTTATTACGTTCACGGATGAGCTTATCGTGTTCATTCAGTCTAGTTAAATGCGATTTATCAAAGTTAAAAATTAGTCTATCAATAAATTTTCTTTTGGAACTACTGTCTTGCAAAAAGAAATTATCCATTTGTGGAATTAGCCAAATGCAGCTGAGGTAATAGTCCAGCAGATTTTTATTTTTCAGCGGCGAACCATCTAAAAAATATTTTTTCTTATAGCTGTTGCTTTCAAAAGAGAAATCTACACTTAAGTTCAGGTCATACTCACCGAGCTGACTGGTGATTTTTCCCAAAACACCCGAGGATTCGTAGCCTTGTTTAATAATTTCTTCGGTAGTGGCTGAACGTAAGCCGCGCCCTGCACTCAGCATCGATATTCCCTCAAGAATATTGGTTTTTCCCATACCGTTTTCACCATAAATAATATGGTTGCGGTTATGAAAATTGAACTCACTATGCTGATAGTTTCTAAAAGTATTTAATACGAACTGCCCTATACAATATGAATTAATTGCACTCATTCATAACTTATAACCGCATTGGCATAATTACAAAAATCTCACTGGATTCGCCCATTTGTTTTACAAGGGCAGGAGAAGTTTCATTTTGTAATTGCAACAACACATTTTCGGTGGGGATTAAACTGCAAATTTCCTTAATGTATTTGGCATTAAAGCAAATGCTCATGGGTTCTATGGCACGGACAATTTCCAGTTCTTGGTTAGCATCGCCCACATTTTTATCGGCACTGAGAATCATTTTGTTGCCGTCTAAATTAATTTTAATAAATTTTAGTTTATCGTCGGAATACATGGATACTAAATCTATGGCTTTCACGAACTCATCACGATTAACTTCTAAAATCTTATCGTTATTTTTAGGAATCACTCTATCGTAATTCGGGAAATTTCCGTCAATAAGTTTTGAGGTTAAAATAATGTTAGAAAATTTAAAGCAAATGCGCGAACTGCTACAGGAAATTTCTAAGTCTTCATCTGCCACTTTATCTATCAGTTTAGAGATTTCTTCCACGGCTTTTTTAGGAATAATAATGCCTTCTTCAATTTTAATATCATTAGATACAACCGAATCCGCAAGGGCTAATCTGTGTCCATCGGTGGATACGCAACGCAACACATGTTCTTCCTTAGCATTATTGGTGGTGTGTAAATAAACACCGTTAAGGTAGTATCTGGTTTCGTCCGTTGAAATAGCAAACTTAGTGTTTTCCATAAGTTCTTTAAAGTCGGTCTTTTTAATTTTTAGGGTAGAAGGCAGATTATCGGTTTGGATAATTGGGAAATCGTCCACAGGCAATGTGCTGAGAGTCCCTTTAAATTTACCGCAGATAATATGGAGCTTATCTTCCACCAGCGATATTTCCACTCTGGCGTCAAGAGGCAGCCTTTTAATGGTTTCGCCCAATAAAAAAGCCGGAGCCGTGATGGAGCCGTTTTCAACAGGAGTTATGTTGAGAATTTCCACAATGTCTAAATCCATATCCGTAGCGTTAATGATTAGCTTGTCGTTTTCGGCGGCGATTCTAATGTTAGATAATATCGGCGTAATATTACGCTTATCAACCACACCCTGCACGTTATCTAAGGCTTTAGAAAGCTGCGCCACATTTATAACAAATTTCATGTTTTTCCTTTAGGTAATTTCTATGTATTAAATTTTAGCTTAGATAGGTGATTAATTCAATTGTTTTTTGGAAATTAAGATATAACAGTCCGTTCCCTAGAAGGTTCAAAAACCTCTTTTGGTAAATTATCAAGCGATAATATTTCTGTATTTAATTTAGAGAAGTCTAAAAATCTTGTAAAAATATTAACTTGATATCCTAAATTTGGGTCTTTTTGAAACATAATATCTAAAAAATACTTAATTACTAAAAAATATGGAAGGAAGGTATGTCTGTATGTATTCATATCATTTAGTAATTCTAAAACCTTGTTATCTTTCTCATAATGTATTTTTAAAAAATCAATCGATTTTGCTTCTTTAAAGGAATACCTATCTATAACTTTATCATGATGAGCTATTATATTACGGATTACCTTTATATCTCTTAGTAAATCTAAAAATGGTCTTTTATCTTTATTATACAAATATTTTTCGTCTATATTAAAAAACTTACCAAATTCAATATCACATTCTAAATATTTAGAGGATATTTCGCTTTTATTAATAAATCCATTAATACCAGAATATAAATCTATTAACATACCAAAATCAAAAGATTCTAAAGATACCCATGCTTTTGGATAGCACTTACACAATCTAACTTTGACTATTCTGCCATTACATTTATCATCGCTACATGTTGAGTCTAATTTTTCCCCCTTCTTCCTGCACTTATTACAAAGTAAACCCATTTCTTTATAACTATATTTACAATTAGGTATTTTATAAGGGGCTATTCCTTTATCATGTTGTTCTATGTAATAAGATATATGAACATTAGTCTCATTACATACGCTATCATTCATTTTCTTAATATAAGAATCTACATTCCTTTTCGCTTCTTTATCTTTTTGGTTTAGTTTGCTTCTATCTTTATAAAACCAAATATCTTGTTTAGCAAAGCAATAAATAAGTTGGGTTCTAAAAAATATTTCTATTTCTTTTAACACTTGATATAAAAGTGCTTGATATTCTGAATCTTTATTATATAAATTAACTAAATCTTCAAATTTAGTTCCATCCTTAAAAATATTTTTGTCTTTTTCTTGACAAAAAGGGAATCTATAAGAGATTAGACGATAGTAAGAAATTCTACTTAGTATATTTTTAGCATAGATTTCATTTTCAATAATTAAATTTCTATCTTTTAACAATTGAATCTGTTCTTCTATTGATAACCAAGGTTTTTGATTGCTCTGCGACATTTTTATATATAAATAAAAAGAGGGGTAGTAATTTCTTACATCCCTCTACTTGACCTTACCTCTCCGAGGATTATTTATATAATAATGATAAATATCTTGCCAGTCAAGTTTTTTAACTTTCCTCTTACCCCTGTTGAATAATTTTAATCAATAGGTTTATTTCGTCTTCTAGATTAGAATTTTGAGCTATTTCTTTAGAGATTTTATTAACGGCATACATGACGGTGGTATGATCGCGACCGCCGAACTTTCTGCCGATTTCAGGCAGTGAATTACTGGTGATTTGCTTGGCAATATACATGGCAATCTGCCGCACGTGCGCCGTGTTTTTATCTTTTTTCGGCGAGGACATATCCGCCAATTTAATTTTATAATGCTCGGCAACTTTCTTTTGAATGGCTTCAATATTAACAATTCTGTTTTTATGCTTGAGAACATCTTCCAGCACATGCATTGTCATATCTAAATCTATTTTCATACCTGCCACACGATGGTATGAAATTAACCTTTTTAATGCCCCTTCCAGTTCTCGCACATTGGAAGTAATAGTATGGGCTAAAAAATCTATCACATCCGATGGAATTTTTACGCCAATAATTTTAGCTTTGGATTCTAAGATTCCCACTCGCAATTCATAAGTTGTAGCATGGATATTTATAGAAAGCCCTGAATTGAGTCTGGATGTAATTCTCTCTTCTACTCTATCCAGTTCACTGGGCGGTCTATCGGCAGAGATAATTATTTGCTTACCACGCGAATATAAATCGTTAAAGGTATTAAAAAATTCTTCCTGAGTTGCCTCTTTACCTGCCATAAACTGAATATCATCAATCATCAGCACATCAACAGAGCGACAAACTCCTCTAAAAGCATCCGTCGTATGCTCCCTTAAGGATGTAATATACATGGATGTGTATTTTTCAGCGGTTAAGTATAAAAATTTTCTATCACCAATACGAGAAACTTCCCAAGCGATTGAGTGCATCAAATGTGTTTTACCTAAGCCTACACCACCATATAAGAATAAAGGATTATTTAATTGCGTATTATCGTCTCTTGCTACCTTTAAAGACGCTGCATAGGCAAACTCATTAGGTTTACCTACCACAAAGTTTTCAAAGGTATAATATTCGTTTAAAGGAATGCTGATACTTTCCAAAGAAGTTTTGGCATTTAAAGATGTATCTCTAAATTCCTCAAGTCTTTGGCTGACGCTTAAATCTAAATCTATGGAATCTTCTTGATTAGAAAAGGTTGAAACCAAAATTTCAATATTTTTCACTTTTGGATAATGCGCAGTTAAAACTTCCGTTATTTGCGCACTAAAAGATTTTAAAACCCAGTCTTTAATAAATTTAGATGGTGCGTTTATAAGCAATAAACCACCATCACACTTATTAAATTCTAAGGGTTTAATCCAACTTTCAAAGGATAACTTATCGTTTATACAATCTTCCAGTTGTAATAAGAAAGATTCCCAATTAAATGACGAATCTGTCATAATATACTCAAATATCCAAAATTAAGAGGATTTTTTCACTCTAAGCGATAATCTTGAAATTTTACGATTTGCTGCATTTTTGTGGATAGTTCCTTTTTGTGCAGTTTCTGCGATTACTGATTGCGCCTTTACAAAAGCAGCTTCAGCTTCAACTTTTTTACCCGCATTAAGTAAGTCTTCCACTCTGCGAACTGAGGTTCTTAGTCTGTTCATTCTAGCTTTGTTGATTTGAGTTTTTTTCAAATCTTGACGAATTCTTTTTTTAGCACTTTCTGTATTTGCCATTTATGACCCTATAATTAATTTAATACATCTAACTAAGTTATACTAAAAATAGTGTTTTGACAATACTAATTTTTTTATGCTACACTTAAAGCTATCAACAGGGGTGCTTGCTGGGCAGGCTGAGAAATACCCTTATAACCTGAACTAGATAATACTAGCGGAGGAAGTATGGTTTATAATTTCATGATGCTTACGCAAAAGCACGAGAACACAGAAAGTTATTTAAATTTTATTGAACAATGCCTGCAATTAGGCGTTAATTGTGTGCAGTTTCGCGAAAAAAATATCACTCAAGAATCCTTAGACTTTTTATTAAATTTAAAAAAACTATTACAATCGTATAATGTTTCTTTAATAATCAACGATAATATCCATTTAGCCAAAGAAATAAATGCTTCGGGAGTTCATTTAGGGCAAAGTGATGATGGTGTTGAGGTAGCCCGTCGTGTTTTAGGTAATAATAAAATTATCGGACTTTCAATTGAGGAAGAATCCCAAATTGCTGTTGCCAATAAACTACCTGTTAATTATGTAGGCTGTAGCGCAGTTTTTCCCTCAAAGAGCAAAAATAATATCAAAAAATTTTGGGGATTAAATGGCTTGGCGGATATGTGTCGGGAATCGGTTCATCCTGTTATTGCCATTGGCGGAATCAATGAAAATAACGTGTATGACGTTATGCAACAGGGAGCAGCAGGTGTAGCGGTAATTTCAGCCCTGCACGATTCTTATAATTTAAAGGAGACTGTTAGTAAGATTAAAGGTGGGCTATGGAAAAATTAAGTTATTATCTGCAGACGTTGCAGAAAAACAAACCTGTGGTCTGCTGTTTAACCAATATTGTTAGCGTAGATTTTGTGTGCAATGCTTTAATAAGTGTGGGAGCATCACCCATTGTTAGCTGTAGCGAAGACGAAATTGAAGAATTGATAGGTATAAGTCAGGCTTTATATATAAATATCGGCACCCTTGATTCCATGTTTATGGCTCTTGCCAAAAAAGCTATTGTAGCAGCTAGGAGGCAGAATATCCCGATAGTGTTAGACCCCGTAGGAGCAGGAGCTACGGCTTTACGGACTAACTTTGCTAGGGAAATTTTAGGTGATTTGAGTATCGTTAAGGGTAATGCTTCCGAGGTTATGGCTTTGGTTGGTGGTCTTAAGAGGTCTTCAGGAGTGGATAGCCTTAACAGCGTAGAACAGGCAAAGGAAAGTGCAACTAGTTTGGCTCGTGAACATGGTATTTGCGTGGCAATTACAGGTAGAGAAGATTTTATAGCGGATTCTCAGCGGGCGGCTCAACTGCATTTTGGTTGTGAATTAATGAGTAAAATCACAGGCGTTGGTTGCAGCTTAGGCGGAGTAATTGCAGCATTTGCCAGCGTATCTGATAATTATTTTGAAGCAGTGAGAATGGCAATTTTGTATTATACCATCTGCGCGGAAATTGCTTATAAAAAGGCGGATTCTCCTGCGAGTTTTAAAATAGAGTTTTTAGATACTCTGTATCAACAGCCACTCTCACAAATAAAGGAAATATATTATGGAAAATAATGTTTATACACCGCCAAAAGTATTAAGTATTGCAGGGTTTGACGGCAGTTGCGGCGCAGGACTGCAGGCAGATTTAAAGGTATTCTCGGCACACAAGTGTTATGGCTTAAATGTGCTGACCAGTCTACCCATACAGAACACAAAAGGAGTGCAAGATATTTACGAAATTCCTGCTTCTGTTATCGCTAAGCAATTAAGCTGCATGTTTGAAGATATAACCCCAAGTGCCATCAAAATCGGCATGCTGTTTAATGCTGAAATTATTGCGGTTGTGGCTGGTTTTTTAAAAGAACATGCGGATGGAATTCCCATAGTGTTAGACCCGGTAATGGTGGCAAAAAGTGGACACCACTTGTTATTACCTGAGGCAATTACAACAATGAAGGAGTTATTGATTCCACAAGTCAAGGTTATAACTCCTAACTTGCCTGAAGCAGGAGCCTTATTAAATTGTGAAATAAATACTAAAGAAGAAATGGAAAATTCTGCAGAAAGACTTTTACAATTAGGTTGTCAAAGTGTTCTACTTAAAGGCGGACATTTGGATGGTGAAGAATCTAATGATTTCTACAGGACAGCTGAACAAAGTGATTGGCTAACAGGTAAACGTATTGCTACCGCCAACACCCACGGCACCGGCTGCACCCTATCCGCCGCCATTGCTGCCAATATCGCCCTTGGCTACGATAACCTAACATCCTGCAAAAATGCTAAGATCTATACCCAACATGCCCTCCAACACGCCGACTCCCTAAAAATGGGTCAAGGCAAAGGCAGCCTCCACCATTTTTATGGATTGTGGGGGTAGATATTAATTATCGAAAGGAACCCCTATTTTTATAGCTAAGGCTTGCTTAGATACTTGCAATTTTTCAGCGACATAATTTAATATACCCGCTATATCAATTATATTAAGTTTCTTAGCTTCATTAATATGAAAGCTAACTAAGGCTTCAGGCATAAGAATTTTAGAAGCAAATTTATTTGCAGCTACCTCTATATTATCGTTAGCAAGCCCACTTCTATACAAAGCATCATCAACAATAGCGGCTTTCTCAATTTTTTCTTTATGTAAAAAATAATGAGCTAACTCATGAGCAAGCGTGAACCTTTTCCTATTATGTGAATGGTCACCATTGATGATTATTACATATCTACTATCAACTATTTTTATTAATCCTGAAAAAATATCTTTATATTCTTTGTGTTTAGAATAAATAACTTGAATATTCTCTAATTCAGCCAGTTTTTCAAGGTCAACAAATCCTCTTTCTTTATCTTCCACTTGAGATAGGTTTTCAAAAAAAGTATTACTCATTTTTCATGCTCTCCTCTATTATTTCCAATTTAGATGTATTTATATCACCCTGTAAACCTTTAACCATTTTGCTGTATTCATTTCTATCTTCCAATAAATTTTGATGTAGAGTTTGAAATTTCTTTTCATGATTCTCTAATAAATCAGACACTTTCTTTTTGTGTATCCCTAACATTTTCTTTGTAATTTCCTCAGCCTTTAACATTGCATGTTCTTTAATACTTGAATAACTATAAAATGCAATTATTGCTAACACTACTCCAAACATTGTTATAAATATTGGAATCATTGATAAATCAATTCTAGCAAGAGTTTCTACGGTAGAACTTGTATCTGTAGTATCTAATAATTTATATGAAGCTATTGCAATAAATGTAATCATAGCCATTAGCAATAAAAGAGTTAATAGAAAAACACAATGTTTTGTCGTCATTCTCATTAATAATTTCCAAACTTAATAAACTATGAATACCAACATGGTAGAATCTACAAATATTATAATTTATTTATTCGTTTTATGATACAAAAAATCTATATAATTTCATTTTATGATAGTAGCACAAAATATTCTTTTTGTGTATTATTTTTGCAAAATTAGAATATTATTGCTTACAAATTACCTCTGCGAAAGCGGGCAGTAGAAAGTGGAGCGACCGTTTTGGGTGATTTTGGTGATGGTGCCTTTGCAGCCCTCGTGTTGGCAGGGTTGGTTTTCTTTGGAATAAACAAGGAAGTGATTTTGGAAATCGCCGCTTTCGCCATTAGCTTTGCGGTAATCTTTGAGCGTAGAACCACCTAATTTAATAGAACGATTAAGAATTTCCTTAATTGTCGCCACCAAAACTTCTGCCTCGGTAATATTTAAAGAATTAGCCGCCCGTAGGGGACTGATTTTAGCGGCAAAAAGAGCCTCACTGGCATAAATATTACCGATTCCCGCCACAATTTCTTGATTTAACAATGTATTTTTAATGTTTGAGCTTATTTTGTTCAGGCGGTTTAAAAGATATTCTGCGGTGAACCCATTTTCTATGGCGTCCATCGCCACATTTGAAAAATATTTGTCTTTAAGAGCAAAAGTATCTTCTAAAAGAAAAACTCCGAACCTTCGTGGATCGTTATATTTCAGATTATAACCGCCATCAAAATACAAAATCACGTGGTCATGCTTGGCAACATCTTCATTATTTGAGTATACAAACTTACCACTCATGCCTAAATGCGAAATGATGGTTTTTTGATTGGATAAATGAAAAAGCAGATATTTAGCGATACGACCAATATCAAGAACGGTTGAGCCAACAATCTCTTGTAAGTTGGTAGGAATATCTTGACGAAGTTTTTTACCATCACTATAGATATTAATTATTTTACTATTTTTAACCGGTAAAAGAGAAATACGAGTGTTCTCTACCTCTGGTAATTCGGGCATTTTATAGACCTAATAATATTAAAATTAATTCCACTACCCCGCCTAAACAAGTTAGGCACCCCTTCGCCAGCGAAGGGGAATAAGAATGAGCGAAGGGGAATTTAGAGGCTATTTTCTACGCGAACGACGACGACGACCGGAACCACTATCATCAACGGATACTTCTGCAGCATCGGCATCAATAACATCAGCTTCAGCCTCACCTTCTTCAGCATTTTCTTTTTGCTTTTTCGGTTTAGGAAGCATACCGAACTCTCTTAATTCTTCTTCGGTAAAACCTAAGCTGGTTAAGTCGTTCATATCTAAAGAGCCGGAAGATTTTTTCTTTTTAGATGAACCTTCTTCTACCTCACTCTCTTCTTCTTCATTTGAACCATTACCACCACTAAGAATATTTTCAATGGTTTCGTTTTGCAATAATCCTCTGCTTTTTCCGTATTTCAATTCTTGAATTATTTCAAAAATATAACGCGCACCGTGGATTCTATCAAAAGTGTATTTTCTTCTGGCAGTAGTATAAAATGTTAAATTTCCATAATTAAGAAAATAACCGAACATTCCTGATTTATTTAAAGTTTCCGCCACAGAAAATAAAGTAAGCTCCTGTTTCTTTTTTATGAATTTTAAACCATATACAACCTTGTATTTTGTCATAAACATTACAAAATTAATATAATCAAAACATTTTTTGGTGAAAAACCATGTAAGCACTAAAACCACAAGGGTAAGTGTGCCATAGAACGGCAGTTTGTATCTAATATCTTGCGACAAATACTCAACGATATTGAAAAAATAATTGTCTACAATAATAAAGCCAAAACAAAGTGCTATACACATCAATACATAAGGAGTCAACAAATGGATGGAGTATCCGGTGGAATAAACCACATTGGTATCTTTTTTTGCTAATTCTTCTTGTTCGGTTTCTTCTAAGGCTTTGGCAAAAACACTGCTTTGGTCAAAAGGATTGTTGGTTTTTCTTTTAAAAACACTTTCCAATGAAGACATATCATCATCATCATTACCAAATAAATTATCAATATTTACATCATCAAGACCGTCTGCACCCCTTGATCTTCTTCTAGTTCTTGGTTCTCTCAATATGGAATCCTCTAGTTAAAATATATTTAATATTATAATAATTTTTTCAATAACTGCAAGCTATTCCTTATAAATTGCTTGCTTTAACCAATTTTATATTTAATAAATCAGAATGTCCTGCGTAATCGTCTTTTAAAACATCAATGATTTCCTTATTTATACCACAGGTTAAATCTTGAATAACCGAAACACCAAATCCTTTTTTTAAATAGCCATCAAGAGCATATTTAACACAATAATCCGATGCCACACCCATTATATAAATTTCTACTTTTTTATTTTTATAAGATGCTAATAAGTCATCCATATTTTCAAAAATCACTTCATCTTCAGAATTTAATACTTTATATAAATTTTTGTAAACGGAATAATTTTTAAAGTCAAGACCAACAGAGTTGCTCGCTGCAACTCCATTTTCCCACATGCTAAATTTATTTTTATACAGTTTGTAAATTTGCGATTTGTTTTTAACCTTATCCATATCTAAGGATAACTGCCAATCCGTTGTATTATATTCGCAATGCAACGGGAAAGTTCCTGCTTCAGCAGAATCTTTATACTCATTAGCAAAGTGAGTATCTTGGGTAAATATAATGGCTTCAAAGAAATCAGGCGGGAGCGAATCAAAAAAACTATTAGTTTTTGCAATGAGTGGTTCTGCATTTTTTACACTTAAGATACCATCCTCTTTCAAAAAGGAATTTTGCATATCCACCACCGTTAAAATTTTAACCGTATCAGGGGCTGATATTTTCTTAATATCTTCTTCCATGGCAATACTCCATTCGTTTTTAATAACTTTATGATTTAAATTAAAAGGAATATCAATAGTATAACAATTAATTAACTCACCTTCAATTGCGGCATAGACATTTTTAGACAAGGCAACTTTATTATCACTTGAAGATAAAATATATCGATGTCCATTAAGCGGAAACAGCACCATTTTAGATTTTTTATACAGTTCCACCGATTTAATTTCAGGAGACAAATGAAACCTTAAAAATGCCTCTTGAATAATGGTTTCCGAGCCTTTTTGCACTGATATCATATCCTCGCCCAACACGCAGGTGTAGTCTCGCTTAGAAACGTAAATGGTTCTGTAATAAGTGATTCCAATATTGTTAAAACCTGTGTAGACGAATCGGATAATATCCCAGTTGTCTTCAGAGCGTCTTTCAATTTTTAAGTTAGATTCGCCTAAATCGAAAGATAATATGCGATTATTAATTTTTAACACCAAACAAGAATTATGCGTGCGTGCCATTTGTTCATTGTTTAAAAACGAATAGTTGGCATCAAAGATATTATTGCCTAAATTTGTAATAATTTTCTTATCATTAATAGCAATTTCAAAGGATAGCAAAGAATTATTATTTTTAACCCTCGCTCCAACATCAAAAATAATTGCGGTATGTTGCGAGATAAGTTTCGTATAACCACTATCACGCAAGACCATGGATGGTTTTGTAGCAACATGGCTAAGTGCCAACAGATAATCTATTTTAATTTTTGTGGATTCGTGTCCGCCGTTAAATATAGCCAAGCAGCCATCAGGGTGGCGCATACTTCTGATAAACAGTGAAATTCTATCAATAGTTGTGCGAATGAAGTCAATGTTTATGCCTTCTCTGTCTTTCAGCAAATAATATACCTGCAGCAAGTCTTCCAGATAGGCTAAAGTGCGGCTGGGATTTCTTGAAACATGCCCGCCATCATTATAAATATTTTCTTTAATATCTAACTCAATATTGCGAATCAGTCTTTCCACTGCTGATTTTTTATTTAAGGCAGCGGTTTTGTTAGAAAAAATCACAGCCAACAAAGCCTTAGACATTTTAAGTTTATTTTGTAGTTTATAAACTTTTAGTTTATGCAGTTTATATAAATTAATTAAATGATTAACATTGGCGTTAATAATGGCTTTGATTTTCGCCTTTTGGATATTATCTTTATTTTTAATAACAAAGCTACCATAAAGAGTAAGTTGAAAAACCCGCTCTGCTAAAATTTCTTCCCGCCAAGTAAGCGCATTAAAATTTTTAAATTTAGAACTCCAAGCATCAATTAAATGATACGCCTTATCGCTTGCTGCGGGCGTAGATAGAGCTTTTAGATTAGAAAGCCAATAAAAGCTATGCAGATACTCTAAAACCTGCGGTGATAAAATTGCGATATTTAAAAATTCTTTCAGGGTGTATTTTTTGCCGAAAACATCGATTTCATCGTATAAAATAGAGTATCCTGTATAGTTAATACTATCAAAAATAGATAAATCTATAGGGGTTTCAAATAAATTGTATTTTTTATTTAAAAAAAACTTTTTATAAAGAACACTGCGAAAAAATACATTTAATAATTTATTAAACATCTACCCTCTTAAATTCCTGTGGAGCCAAAGCCACCGCTCCCTCTTTGGGTATTGTTGAGGTCTGCGCTTACAAAATTAGCTTTAGTATATTGCGACACTACCATTTGCGCGATCCTATCCCCTCTTTTAATGGTGAATGATTCGCTGCCTAAATTAATTAAAATTACACCAATTTCACCACGATAATCGCTATCTATAGTCCCCGGAGAATTTAGCACAATTACACCATTTTTAATGGACAACCCCGAACGCGACCGCACTTGCGCCTCAAAGCCATTAGGTAATTCCATGGAAATTCCCGTTGGAATTAAAACTCTTTCCATGGGCTTTAGTATTACATCTACAGTAATATTCGCTTTTAAATCTACACCTGCAGCCCCTGAGGTAGCATAAAATGGCAGACCTAAATCGGTTGCAGAATTATCTATATTTATTTTAACATCTATTTGCATTTTTTTACCTAAAATTTATTTATTATTCCACTACCCCATCTCCTACGGAGCCACCCCTTCGCCAGCAAAGGGGAATTTAAGTCCTAAAAATTAATAAACCAATCATAACTATGGCTAATATCACAAGAATCTTCAACCATTTAGAATTATTTGCCAAAATATTATTTTGCTCCGTTAATATTTTATTTTTTTCACTGAAGCTGTTTTTTATTTGGATTACATCTGCAATAAATTTATGATATTTATCAGCAATCGCCTCTTTAAAAGCAAGATTTTTATCAATATTTTTTGAGATAATTTCGTTAGACAAAACCCACAGATTCTGCTCGGGCGATAAAACTCTGCCAAGATTTTCCAAATACATTAAATTTTTTTGCAACAGTAAAAGGTCTTCCTGAATCTCCATTTCAAAATTACCGGCAATTATGAATAATTGTCGTAATAATTCACCGATTTTTATATCTTTTTGCGGTTTATCCAGCAATTTTGCCATAATTGAGCGACACGCCAGCGCAAAATCGTCCACATTATATTTACTTGATACCCATCCGGCTTTAAAGTGAATCTCTGCGGCTTTTTTATAATTTTTGTTTACAAAGGCTAAAAAAACATCAAACAGATATTTCCTTAAAGATGGCGAGACTCTGCCCATAATGCCGAAATCTACAAAACCAATAACCTCGTTTGACATAATAAAAATATTGCCCGAGTGCATATCGCCATGGAAATAACCATCGCGCAACACTTGCAAGAAGAACACCGTGGCAAGATTTTTAGTAATTTTATCAAGGTCGTAATTATTTTGCTTTATTGTATCTATATTATTTAAAGAAACCCCGTTGATAAATTCTTCCACAAGGCAAGAACTGCTAACATAGTTCCAATAAACCTTTGGAATGTAAATCATGCTTTCTTCTAAGAAGTTTTCCCGCAGTTCATCCATGGCGGCGGCTTCAAAACGCAAGTCCAGCTCCAGCTTCATAACATCTTCTAAGTGGGTAATTAATTTTAAAGGTTTAGAGGTTTGCCCACGTTTAGACATACTTTGCAACAAACCAAAAATCAACTTTAATAAAGAAATATCCTGCTTAAAGAGTTTCGCAGTTTTTGGCTTAATAACCTTTAAAATAACATCCTCACCACTACGGAGCTTAGCTTTATGCACCTGCGCCACACTGGCACTTGCAAGAGCCGTTGGTTCTATTTCCGCAAAAATTTCATCTATCCGCATTCCAAAGTCAGCTTCCACCACTCGGACAATATGTTTAAAAGGAATCGGACTTACTTTATCCCGTAATTTTTTAAGCTCCTCTATATAAACGCCACTGAATAGGTCTACACGGGTGGACATTGCTTGCGCAAGTTTAATAAATACAGGACCGGCTGCGGAAAGAAATGCAGCGAATCTTACAGCCTGCCTTTGGGAATTTTTATTATAAAGGACATTAAAAAAGAATAACCATTTAGAATTTAATAGCCCCAGTATAAAAAAGCAGTTGTAGCGCGTAAAAAGTAAACCTAAATAGAGGAATCGCAGTAAAGCCATAATATCCTCACACTAGATTTTTTCAGCATAATGAATGCAGGCAATGCCAAAACTTAAATTTTTATAGCCCACAGATTTAAAGCCTGCCGTGCGAATCATATCAGCAAAATCTTCCTGATTAGGAAACTTTCTAATACTTTCCACCAAATATTGATAGGCATCTTCATTTTTGGCAATATGTTTACCGATTTGCGGTATGGCTTTAAACGACCAAGCGTCGTAAACCTTAGAAACCGCCGCATTTTCCACATGAGAAAACTCTAGGCAAAAAAACTTAGTATTAGGTTTTAAAACCCGATAAGCCTCGTTTAAGGCTTTTTGAATATCGCTGACATTGCGGATACAAAAGGCGGTGGCGTAGGCATCCATGGAATTATCCTTAAAGGGCAGCTCTTCGGCATTAGCGCAAATAAAGTCTAATGAAGATACATAGCCACGATTAAGAGCTTTGTCTTTCCCTTGAATAAGCATGTTTTCGTTAATATCCACCACATAGGCTTTATGTCCACCATGTTCAATAAATTCCAGCGATATATCTGCGGTGCCGCCGCCAACATCTAAAAGAGTTTTTGGACTATTTTGCATTATCATTTTAACAAACTCTTTTTTCCAAATACGGTGGATACCTAAGCTCATGGCATCGTTCATGATGTCGTAGTTTGAAGCCACGCCATCAAAAACATCTTTAACAAGTTTAGCTTTTTCTTTAAAGGGAACTTTCTTGAAACCAAAATTGGTGAAAAAATCTTTATTATCTGCCACGGATATTCTCTTTTATTTGCTGGATGAGTTTTGCTATATCATAACATTAAAAATGTTAAATCTGAATATTTTTTTAGAGATAATAGGAAATTTATAAATTGGAGCGGGCAAAGGGATTTGAACCCTCGACATCAACCTTGGCAAGGTTGCGCTCTACCTCTGAGCTATACCCGCATAAATACGATAGTGAAATAGTAATGTAGTTTTTTTTAAATTGCAAGATGTTTTAATTATTCTTATAATTTTATTGTTGAAATTAAACATAGAGTTTGAACATGCAAAAAGATGAAATTTTAGAATTGTTAAAAATCGCACAGTGTCCTATCAGCGGTGGCGAGTTGGTGTATAATGCGGAAAAACATATGCTTTATTCGCCTAAAGCAAAAGTGTTTTTTCCTATAGATAACGGTATACCGATGTTGTTGCGCAGTAGTGCGGTTGCGGAGTAAAAACAATGAAAAAATTAGGCAATACGAAATGGAACATGCAATTTTTGAGCAATACCAAAATATAATTAATGAGCTATCAGAAAAGAAAATTGCTATTTTTTGTGGTGCAGGAATTTCTCTTGATTCAGGAGTCCCAATAGTTTATAAGTTTTATGAAGAATTTCTGCCTTTTTTGTTTGATAATGAAGATGTAGAGTTTATTAATAGAATAATTAAAGAAACAGATTTTCCTTTTGAGAGAATAATTGAATCTGTTTTAAGCTATACTGAAAATGACTTTTCTCTATTAGATTTTTTTAAATATGGAGAACCTAATACAATTCATACCATCATAGCAAAAATGACGAATAAAAGTTGGGTGGATGAAATTTATACTACTAATTTTGATTTGTTAATTGAAAAAGCTCTACAGCAAGAAAAAGTTGAGTATGAAAAATATTATAAAGAAGAGCATTTTTCTAATATTTCTAACCCAAATAAAAAACAACTATTTAAAGTTCATGGAACAATAGATAACCAAGATTCTATTAGAACAACCCTTGAAAAAATTACTCAAGAAAGTCTATTTAAAGAAAGAAAAGGTATAATCCAACATCTTTATGCCTCTGGTAATCATGATGTTGTATTGATAATGGGATATAGTTTTTCTGATAGATTTGATATTAGTAATTATATTGCTGAAATTGATATTACAAAACAAGTTATTGTTATTGATTATACCGATAAACAAGATGTAACTATTCAGGATATTAAAGATTGGGAGTATGAAAAAAATCCTTTTAAAAATAAGTTAGTTAATGGGGTTGTTATAAAAGTGAACACTTGCCAATTTATGAAAGACTTATTTTATAATCGTTTTGGCATTGAGATTGATATTAAAAAACATGATTATAATTGGGAGGATACTTTTAATATTTGGAAAAGTAAGCATAAAGATATTAAAGACTACATTGCAGGAGCAATGAGTAATGAGCTTTTTTTTAAATATACCCTTGGTAAGAAATATTTGGAAACCGCCTATAAAGAAGTTAATTGTTTAAACAAAGAATTACTATTTTCAATCAAGGAACAGTTAATATTATCAGGATATAAGACAAGCACAAATTATGATGAATTCATTTTATTGTGCAAAGATTCTCTCTCTTTTCTTCAAATAAATAAGAGTTTATTTTCACCAAAATTTTATAATAAAATATATGGTGATTTCTGTTTTAGATTAGGAGGTCTATTTCGAGAAAGAATAGACTATTCTAAATCGTTATATTATTATTACAAATCCTATAAATATGACTCTCGTTTAAAGCATGTTAGGAGCCAAGCAAATTCTCTTAATCAATTAGGAAATATTTATGCAAAAATGAATAATCCTAATATGTCTATTAAGTGTTATAATAAAAGCATAAAATTAAGAAAAGAGTGTGGATATATTGGTGGAGTTGCAAGGTCTCATTACAATATTGCTACATATTTAGTAAGATTAGGTAAAGACTATTACAAAAAAGCATATCAAGAGTTAAAAGAAGCAAAGATATTATTACCCTCGGGTGAAATAACTTTAGGATACTATATAGATAATTTAAAAGGAATTATTTTAAATAGTGAAGGACAATGGAAAGAGGCTCAAAAAATATTATCTAATAATAAAACAGATATGTTCCACGAACAATCTTATCCTATATATACAGGATGCCTTTATGATTTAGGAAGAGCAGAAATAATGATTGGAATGTATCCTGAAGCTATTGTAAATCTTGAATATGCATTTAAAATAAGTAAAGGATACAATGATACTCATAGGATATTTCAATATTGTAAATACTTAGCACTAGCTTATCTTTTACACGATGATTTAGATAAAAGCTATGAACTATTTTTAGATGGAATAAATAATATACAATCTAGTATATTAAATGAATCTGGGGCTTATTATTTTTTCTTTATATCATTATTATTTAAACACTCTGGTTGGATTAATGGTTATAAAGAATTAAAATCAATCTCTGAAAAACTTCTATATTTAGATACAACAAATGACCACTCTATTTGGATTCTACCACTAGATAAAAAAGTGCAAGCAAACTCCTCTAGTGTAATCCCTATAGATAAACTAAAAATATTATATGATAGCATTCTATCTAAATATCCCAAGGAATAAAATACCACTACCCCGTCTTACCTAAGGCAAGGCCCCCTTCGCTAGCGAAGGGGAATTTGGAGGGTCAGGAGAATTTTAAACGCTTTTGCGTTTGAAAATTCCAACAAGTCCTGCAGTAATTATTGAACCAATCAACACAGCCAACATATAAAGCCAAGGGTTGGTTGATAAAAACATTACCACAATGCCGCCGTGGGGAGCAGGTAGACCGATATTAAACAGCATACTTAATGCACCTGCCGCAGCACTACCTGCCACAAAACATGGGATAATTCTAAGCGGGTCGGTGGCGGCAAAAGGAATTGCACCTTCGGTAATAAAGCTCAAGCCCATTACGTAGTTAGATTTTCCTGCCTCGCGCTCACTTTCAGAAAATTTCCCTTTAACAAAGGTTGTTGCCAAGGCAATGCCTAAAGGTGGTGTCATACCGCCTGCCATTACCGCCGCCATCACATGCGAACCGCCTATGCTTTCTGCTCCTGCTAAACTTGCCACGCCAAATACATAAGCAGCTTTATTGATTGGTCCGCCCATATCAACCGCCATCATACCGCCAAGAATTAATCCTAAAATAATTCTGTTGGTATCGCCTAAGCTGTTGAGCCAATATATCATGCCTTCGTTAATAAATTTCATAGGGATATTAATAATTAACATTAATAAACCAACAAATAAAACACTTAGCACAGGGTAGAAAAGAATCGCCTTAATACCATCTAAACTTTTTGGTAAGTTGGCTAAGGCTTTAATTAACCATAATGTGATGTATCCTGCTAAAAAGCCCGCAATAATGGCTCCTAAAAATCCTGAACCACCTGAAAGTGCTAAGCCACCACCTACGAATCCACTAACTAATGCCGCGCGATTCCCAATACTAAAGGCAATAAAGGCTGCTAAAATTGGCACAAAAAATCCAAACGCCGTGCCACCAATATTCATAAACATTTTGGCGAATTCTGTGGTGCTGCCAAGTCCTCCACCTGCTTCTACACCACTGAGTTTATCTATCACGAAGGCTAGGGCAATTAATATTCCACCGGCAATTACAAACGGCAACATATACGAAACACCACTCATAAGGTGTTTATAAAAGCCACTACCTACTGTTTGCACTGAGGATTCTGCAGTGGCTGCTTCTTTATAAACAACTCCCTTGCCGTTGAGGATAGATTTTATTAAATCTTCCGCCTGTCTGATTGCCTCGCCTGCACCCACTTGAATTAATTGTTTGCCGTTAAATCTGGCGGTTTCCACATTACGATTTATGGCTAAAATCACGCCCTTGGCTTGCTTGATGTCTTCTTTAGTGAGCGGATTATCAACACCACTTGCACCGTTGGTTTCTATCTTAATATCCACATTCAGCTTTTTAGCGGCAATTTTTAAGGCTTCGGCTGCCATGTAGGTATGGGCAATACCCGTGGGACAGGCGGTTACGGCGACAATAAATTCTTTAGTTTCACTCATGTAAATTCCTCTATTTTATTTGTTGAATATTAACTTGATTATAAAAATTATTTATGCCATCTTGTGTGGCAAGACCTTCTCCTGCAATGGTAGCTAAGGAAGCAGATACTGCCAGTTTGTAGCAGTCTTCTAAGGTTTTATTTTGCGATACGCCATAAATAAAGCCTGCTACCATGGAATCTCCTGCTCCGACAGTATTTTTAACATTTAATTTAATAGGATTCGCCTTGTAGACACCTTTGTTATTAAGACACAGTGAACCCTCTCCCCCAAGGGAGACTATAACATTCTGCGCACCATTTTCAAAAAAATAAGCGCAGGTTTCTATTATTTCTTCAGTAGAATTAAGATTGCACCCAAACATTTCTTCTAATTCTCTTTTGTTTGGTTTGATTAGAAAATTATTGTGGAGATTTTCTCGCAGACAATTACCTCTGGTATCTAAAATAATTTTGACACCAGCAGACAGTTGTTCGGCAATGCTTTTATAAATATGTTGCGAAATGCTATTAGGGATTGATCCTGCCAACACTAAAATATCTTCTGACCGGACAGTATCAACAATTTTATTTATAAGATCTGCTGCTTTTTCTTCTGAAATTTTAGGAGATACTCCGGCAATTTCAGTTTCTATGGACGTATTTTGATTATAAAGTTTAAGATTAATTCGGGTATTACCTGCAACTTTAATGAAATCGGTTTTAATGCCCCGCCCTGATAAGTTGCGTAGAATCATATCACCAACTTCACCACCGATAAATCCTGTGGCGGTATTGGCAACGCTTAAGTTAGCTAACACAGTAGAGACATTAAGTCCCTTGCCTCCTACCAATATATTGCTGTAGGTGGCTAAATTAAGGTTTCCCTCTTTGAGATTATCCACATGTAAAAAATAATCAACCGCAGGGTTTAGGGTTAGGGTATAGATATTCATTTATCCCTGCTTTGGTGTAAAAAGGATGCAATATTAATGTTATCATTTTCAACATAATAAGAGATTATAAATGGATACTTCTGCACCACATATTCTCTAAGTTTTGGCTTCCCCTCCACTTGCCTTGCCATGTAAGGATTCCTTGCTAATATACTAAGACAACTACCTATATGTTGTTCAAAGTTATTCGCCAGAGAAACTCCTCCTTGTTTTCCATACCACCTAACACTACCTCCATATTGAGCGATTGCCCTTTTAGACCAAATAACCTTACACATATCATTAATCCTTAAATTCGGCTAAAATGGCTTGAATTTCTTTCATAGCCTCTTCATGTGAAACAACTTCCCCTCTTTCTATTTCATCTAACCCTTCTTGCATTTGTTGTAATTGCCATTCTCTTAGTGCTTTTTTTCTGCCAAGTTCTGTCCAATATTGGATTTGTTGCGGAACAGTTCTAAATTCTCTGTCAGCTTGTTCTTTTATTTCTTCTACAAAATCTGCGGGTAAACGGACTGATTTATAATTCATAATAAAAACCTCTTATTTATAATGTTTAGATATTATACTGCTTTTTGCAACAAATTGCAATAAAAATACTAGTAAGTTTTAACTAAAATAAATTGACAATAAAGTGGAATTATTGAATAATTAATTATGGGCTAGAAACCCTATCATGACCGGCATATATTAGCATAAGTTAATATATGTTTTCTCGTATATTTATATATGGGCGGGAGAGCAGAGAATACAACACCCCTTGGGGAAATAATCTCGCTCTTTCGGTTGTGAGAGTTTCTATCTCCCGCTCTGAGTATAATTATAAATGAGAGAATATCAAATGGATTCAAATAAAAAACCCGAATTAGAACATTACGATATAAAGCAACAATTCAATAATCTTTTATACACTTCTTCTGAAATTACTAAGCATTATGACAATTTATTACTGAAAATTAAAGATTCCATTGAAGAATCCTCCCCATTGCATGAACTAATAGATAATCACTATAAGCAAATATCCGACAAAAATAGAAAAATTAATGGGATACGCCAAACCTTTAAAAGATTTTATAAAATTTACAATGTGGAAAAACGTCTCATATAATAGTATGAAAAGTTTTAATAACTATTCCCCAAGTAAACCCGTCTCACTTCAGGATGCGAAATAATTTCTTCGCGATTGCCTTGGAAAATAATTTTGCCATCATGCAGAATGTAGGCTCTATCTACGATATTAAGAGTTTCTATCACGTTATGGTCGGTAATTAACACCCCGATATTTTGTTTTTTCAGCGAAATAATTAAATCGCGCAGGTCGCCCACGGCGATAGGATCTACCCCGGCAAAAGGTTCATCAAACAATACAAAACTCGGGCTGCTGGCGATGGTTCTGGCAATTTCTACCCTTCTACGCTCACCACCGCTTAAAGAAAGTGCCGAAGACCTGCGAATATGCGAAATTGAAAAATCTTCTATAATCTTATCCAGCTTTGCCAGCCTTTCTTTTTTATCTTTATAGTAAATTTGCAGAATGGTATCAATGTTCTGCTCCACGGTCATGCCGCGGAAAATGGAAACATCCTGCGGCAAATAGCCAATACCCAGTCTAGCCCTTTTATACATGGGATATTCTTTAATATCAAAGCCGTCTAGTAAAACTCTGCCGCTATCAGGATACAATAACCCTGCAATAATATAAAACAAAGTAGTTTTACCTGAACCGTTTGGTCCCAGCAAGCCTACCACTTCCGTATTATCTAATTGGGCATCTATGCCGCGAAGAATTTGCCGCTTGCCAAAACTTTTCTTAATGCCCTCAATAATTATTTGTCTTTTTTCCATTTAGTTTGGTGCCTTGCTTCTATTAATTGTTGCTTGGAATCCGCTTTGGTCATCACATTTTATTAGACGGGTTTTGCCACTTACAATATCTAAAATCAGCTTACAACCCTCTATAACATTATTTTGAGAATCCTGAATTTTTATATTATCTTCCAAGTATAAAATATTTTCCACGTAGTCTAAATAACCGTAATCGGCATAAATCGTAGAATCATCATAAGACCTCACCACGATATTATCAAAAATTTCCGCATATAAAATATTGTAAGTAATTGGTTCCAGTTTAGCATAAGCCAAGCGTGCGGTGATATCGAATTTTTTATCCGCATCACTTTTAGTGCTTAAATGCGGATTACCTCTTGCCACCGCCGTATTTTTAGCAACATTAAATTCCAGCCTATCGTTCACGCTGAAAATATAATTATCATCTTCATAGGTGGTTAAACCTTTAGATGTCAATATCATAATTTGTTTTAAAACATCGTAAATATATTTATCGCCTCGCAATGTGCCATGGTTTTTATTGTTATAAACTTTAACATTATCAGCCATTTCAATGCGAGAAAAATTATCCAGCACATTTTTAGAATTTTTAAATCTATCAATATTAATGTAATTAACCTTAAAGGAATCCGCAGAATATTTTATAGCACTTCTAAACCCAAAGAAAGGATTATCGGTGGAGGCGGTTCTTTTAATATTATCAATAAAAATATTTCCGCTGGTTTGAAAATAAATTTCGTTAAAAATATTATATTTATAAAGATTTTCTTCGGTAATTTTGGTGTCTGACACCACAATCGGACCAAAAACAGTTAAATGATTAAAATTATTAGCTAAAAGAAATCCTTTAGAATATAAAAAATTATTACCGTCTCTAGCAGTGGTTTTCTCATTGGTGTAAATTTCGCCCTTGCTAATGTTTAGGGTAATTAAAGAGGATTCTAAAAATGCGCCATCGCTGCTTAGTAATTCCACCCTATCTTTTAAGAAAAATACATTTTTAGCTTCATCAAACTGTCCTGACTTTGAACTGATATTAACAACATTACCATCATTTAGTTCTAACTTAATAATCGGTTTAGAAAAATCTATATTGTTTTTGTAAAAAAAGCTGGAGATGTAATTTTCTATGGTTTCAGATGTAATATTATATTTTAAACCACTTTCGGTAATCCCTGCAATAATAGCCGGTTTAACCTCTATATTTAATAAATTAGAGGCGATTAAATTAAAAAATAACGCTCTGCCCTTGCCTAAAAACAGGTTTATACTCATATAAACAACTAAGATTAGAATAATTGCTACCAAAAAAATTTTTAAGCCGCGACCTATAAGTTTTTTTCGTGCTAAATATTTTTTATGCTCTTGTTGTGGATTTTCCAAAACTACATTACTCCAAGTTTTAGTAAATCATGGATATGAATTATCCCCATCGGTTTTTTATTTTCAATAACAAAAAGGCTAGTAATTTTGCTGTTTTCCATCTGCAAAAGGGCTTTAGAGGTATTGGTATCTTTTGTAATAGATACGAAATTTTTAGTCATAACATCGTCAACTTTTTTCGCTAAAAAGTCGGTAGACATATGGCGACGGATATCACCATCGGTGATAATTCCTATAATTTCACCACTTGTGTTAGTTATACCGACGCAACCAAAACTATGGGATGTAATGGTTATTATGGCATTCTCCATACTTGCGCCCTCTTCCACCAAAGGAATCGACATACCGGTGTGCATAATATCGGCTACTTTTAATAGTTTAGAGCCTAAACTACCACCGGGATGGAATACTCTGAAATCTTCCGCGGAAAAGCCTTTCATTTCCAGTAATGTTATGGCAATGGCATCGCCTAAAATTAAAGTATTAGTAGTGGATGTGGTTGGCGCTAAGCCTAAACTACATGCCTCTTCTGCGCGCGGAAGAGTTAAGCAATATTTAGAGTTTTTACCAAGTTCGCTGTTAGCATTAGAAGTAATGGCGATAAGCGGAATGTTAAAGCGTTGTGTGTAGTTAATTATACCTTGTAATTCTACAGTATTACCTGAGTTTGAAAGGGCAATTACAATATCACTTTTTTCTATCATGCCTAAATCGCCATGGAGTGCCTCGGCAGGATGCACAAACAAGGCTGATGTGCCTGTGGAAGCCAAGGTAGCAGCAATTTTTGCACCGATATGCCCCGATTTGCCCATGCCCGTAATAATAACTCTGCCTTTATTGTGCAATAATAAATTACACACTGTAGCGAAGTCTGAGGATAAATTCTCCTTTAACAGCGCAATACCATTAAGCTCGGTTTGAATTATTTTTTTACCTAAATTTAAAATTTGTTCTTCAGTCATTGTAGCACTCTAATGTTTGAAAATATCGTTGGCTTCATCGTTAAAACGTAGGGCATCTAGCACAACTCGTGTCGGTAAAAAGTTGAAACAAGAGGTAGCAATACTCAAGCGATTTTCTTGCTTTAGCATTGCAGTCAATTTTTCTTTTAACTCGTGCAAATATAGAACATCGTCCGCAGCATAGGCTTGTTGCTTGGTGTTAATTTCTGCCGCGCCCCAGTTGGAGCTTTGTTGTTCTTTTTGCAACTCTACGTTTAACAGCTCTTTACAAAGTTCTTTTAAACCGTGTTTACTTGAATAGGTTCTTGCTAATTTAGAGGCAATTTTCGTGCAGAAAATATTTTCGCATAAAATTCCTAAATAGGTATAAATCGCCAGCACATCAAAGCGGGCATAATGGAAAATTTTATTGATCTCTTTGTTGTTGAGGATTTTTTTTAAATTAGGGCAATTGTATTTACCGCGTTCAAACTGAATTAGGTGAATGGTATTGCTTTCGTCTTTTAACTGCAATAAACATAATCTGTCGCGGGATAGCTCTAACCCCATGGTTTCCGTATCTATGGCAATACTTTTACCAACTATAATGTCAGCAGATGGTAAATCGTTTTTATGAAACAGGATTTTAATTTCTTGCATTTAATTTTAACCTTTGTTTAATTACAAAATTGTAGTTATATTATAGTATATATTTTAATTAAATATGAATCAAAAAAGATGTTTATAAAAAAACATGTGGTTATTATCGGCAATGGCGAACCAATCTTAAATAAATTGGTGGCAAACCTTTTGGAGCAAAATTGTTGTGTTGATATTGTGCTGTATGCTCCGCCTACAAGTATTATTAAAGATACGCTCAAGCGGGTGAATTATTTTAATGTGCATGAGGCAGATGTTTTAGCAAATGCAGAGGTGGTGATTAATACCACTTTTATGGTTTCGCCGAATAATATCAAAAAAATTAAGAAAAACCTTAAATTTTATAGAAATATCATAAAAAATATCAATAAAAATGCAAAATTAATTGATATTACACCACTTATTAAAGATAATCTTGTGAAATCTTTTTATAAGGAAATTAAAAAATGTGAAAGCTATTCTAGGGAACATTTTGATAATTATATTTCCTTAGCAACACCTGTCATTTTCTCACCTACTGATAGCCTAATTCAAGATATTGAAGAGCTATACAACATTTCCAATAAAATTTTTAACTATAAAGAAAATTTTTCCTATGTGGATAGAGACGATTTAGTTGATGCTATACTAGCCATTATGGAAAATAATAATTACGCAGGAACAAATTTTGAAATTGGTAATTACAGTAGCACAAATATTGACTATGTAAATGATAGTGTTATAATTGATAGCAAACAACTACATGAAATATCTTCTATTTCTTGGTTAGGTATATGTTTATTATCTTTTATTTATAAGAAAAAGCTGAATGGATTCAGCAGGAAATATCTGTATTTTATAAAAGCCGCTAAAAAAACTTCAAAAAATGCGTTAAATTTAGAAAATTTAAATATAAAAAAGCATTCTCTGTTGTGTATGTTGGCGAAATATAAGGATAATAATCTCAAAAACCAAAATAATGAAGATTTTGAAGAATACGAGATATACTAAATAATGAACTGGTCTACTAACTCTTGGCAAAAATTTACCGCAATTCATATGCCAAAATATAATGAAGATATTGATGATATTAAAAGGCAGCTATCTGCGAAAGATGGTATTGTTGCGCCTGATAGCATTAATGCTTTCAAGCAGCGTTTGTGTGGTGGTGGCTTTATTGTGCAAATGGGCGAGTGTGCGGAAACTTTCGCCAATGCCACAGATGATGATATAAATAATCGTATAAATTTTATTGAAGAATTTTGCAATTTATTACCTGTTGATAATATTATAAAAATCGGTAGAATTGCAGGGCAATATTCTAAGCCCAGAAGTGAAGATTTTGAGGAAGTAAACGGTGAAAAAATCCCTGTTTACAAGGGCGATATGTTTCATGATTATACTTTGCGTCAACTAGACCCTAAGCGCATGCTGTTAGCATATGAAGCATCTAAAAAATCGTATGAAATAATTTTGCAATCTGCCAAGCCAATACTTACCTCACACGAAGCTCTAAACTTACATTATGAAGAAGCTATGACACGCCTATGTGAGGATAATAAATATTATAATGTATCAGCCCATATGCTGTGGTTAGGCGAAAAAACTCGCTTTAGGGCGAGCGCGCACGTGGAGTATTTGCGGGGAATTGAAAACCCTATCGGCATTAAAGTCAGCCATAAAATAGAAATAGGCGATTTAATAGAAATAATTAAGTTATTGAATCCACAAAATAAACTCGGAAAAATAATTTTAATTAGCAGGATGGGCGTTAAACATACACCAATTTTCCTAGAAAATATTCTTAGTGCAGTTAAAAATGCAGGCTTGCACGTGGTGTGGACTGCAGACCCCATGCACGGCAATACTTATAAAAACGAAAATAACTATAAAACTCGTAATTTAGCTGATATAATCACTGAAATAAGCGATTTTGCAGAGATTTTAGCGAAAAATGGCGTAAAATTTGGTGGAATTCATTTAGAAAACTCACCAAACGATATTTATGAATGTGTAGGTGATGTTAAGGAACTCGGCACAAAATACGAAACCCTGTGCGACCCACGCTTAAATAAAGAACAATCTTTTGCAATAGCAGAACTCTTGGCAAAACTAATTAAATAGGGAAAAATCTATGAAAATTTCCACTGATTTTATTAAAAAAAACACCGATAAATATTTCAGCAGCACCTCGCAAGTGGTAGAAAAACATGGAGATGTGGAAGTTGTTTACGGTTTTTTTGTGCGAAAACCATCTATTTACGCCCTACGTTTTGCTATGGATTTTTTACAAGATGTAAAGGAATCTTTAGGTTATAACTTCACAATATATGAAAACTTTAAAGAAGGCGATAAGGTCGGTGCGGGCGATCCTCTTTTTTTTATAAGAGGCTCTTTTAAAGAATTATCAGAATTAGAAACTTTAATTCTGCAAAAGGTTGGACTGGCTTGCCTGTGCGCTTGGAATGCTTATAATATGAGTGTAGCTTTGCCAAAATCAACTTTTATTTCCATGCTGGCAAGGCATTGCGTTGGGGACAATATGGTAGATATGTGCGAATACGGTGCAGCGGTAGGTTCTAAAGTGGCTAAGGATGAGGGAGCCATTGGCTTTATTGGCGGTAGCGTTGATTCTTCGGCACATTTCTTTGGTAATACAAGTGGACTAGGCACCATGCCGCATTCGCTGATTGGCTATGCCGGCTCTACCCTAGGCGCAGCTCAAATGTATTACGAAACTTTCCGTCCGGCTCAAATGACAGTGCTAGTGGATTATTTTGGTAAGGAAATTACTGATACTCTTGAATTATGTAATAACTTTAAAGATATGGCAGACAACGGCAATTTAAGTGTCCGTATAGATACCCATGGCGCAAGGTATTTAGAGGGGTTAGATTCCGATAAATCTTACGCAGTTATTGATAAATATGTCGCTTCTGCTTTCCATGAATATAAAGACGAAGAAGAAATAGATTATCTCGCAGGCATGGGCGTTAGTGGAGCCGCAATTTTTTATTTAAGAGAAAAACTGGATGAGGCAGGATTTAAAAACGTTAAAATCATTGTTTCCAGCGGATTTAACTTAAAAAAATGTTTGTTGATGTCTAAAATTAATGCGCCCATTAATGCCGTTGGCACGGGTTCTTATATTCCGCAACACTGGAGCGATACTTACACCACTGCCGATATTGTATCTTACAATGGTTGTTTGAGTGTAAAAGTTGGTCGCGAATTTTTAGTGAAAAAATGGCAAAATAAATTGAATAACCTCAAATTCCCCTTCGCTCAGGCGTTGCGGGTGGACGCCGAAGGCGGACGGGGTAGTGGTAAAACATTAAATAAGAGTAATTAAATGCTGAAAATATCCGCCCTGCAAATGCACCCGCAATTGGGGAATCTTAAAGCCAATATGGAAAAAATTCTTAGTTTTTATGATAGCAGTAATGCCGATATTGTAATAACTCCGGAATTAGCTCTTAGCGGCTATAGCCCAATGGATAATCTTTTCTCCATAGACTTTCAAGAAGCTATCAAAAAACACATAGAAATTATTAAAAATTACACGACCCATAAGAAAGCTACGCTGATACTAGGAACTCCTTATTTTGAGGATGGCAAAATTTATAACGTGGCTTTATGTATAAACGATGGCGAGATAGTAGAAATTATCTATAAAAATAAACGCCCGAATTATGGTGTGTTTAACGAACATCGCTATTTTGCAGCCAAAGAATCTGCCAATATTATTGAGATTAACAATAAAAATATCGCAATTTTTGTGTGTGAAGATATGTGGCATGCGAACATCGTGGATTCCCTTGTGGGTGCTAATGTTGAGTTAATTATCAGCATTAATGCCTCACCTTTTGAGGGAATCTCAAAGCATACCTCACGCCTACAGGTAGCAAAATATGCGACTACCACCCTGCAAGCTCCGCTATTATATTTAAATACCGTGGGTGGTGTTGATGATGTAATTTTTGATGGTAGCTCTTTTTTAATGGATTCACACGGCAATGAGTTAGGATGTTTAGCTCATGCCAAAGAGGATTCGTTAAATTTTAGTGTTGCTCATAAAAAGATTGATATGGATACCGCCCTGCGGCGATATGACGGGTCGGAGAACGACAAAAACCAACTCATTTATGAAGCTATTCAACTGGGCTTGAAAGATTTTCTGAAATCCACAGGATTCAAAGGAGTAATTATCGGTATGAGCGGCGGTATAGATTCCACCCTCACTGCCACCATTGCTGCCGATACTTTAGGAGCCGAGAATGTGTTGGGAATTTCCATGCCATCGCAATATACCTCGCAATTATCTTACGATATTATTGAAGACATTAAAAATAATTTAGGTATTAAGATTATTGAAATCCCTATTGATTCCTTAGTAAAGTCTTATGAAGAATCGCTCCACAACAAATTAAATCTTAATGAAAATAACGTGCTAGATAATATTCAGGCAAGAATTCGTGGGCAAATTTTAATGGCGCATGCGAATCAATACAACAATTTTATGGTATTAACCACAGGAAATAAAAGTGAGATTGCCACAGGCTACTGCACCCTTTACGGCGATACCTGCGGCGGCTATAATTTACTCAAAGACCTTTACAAAACCGAAGTGTTTGAACTTAGCAAATGGCGCAATCAGAAATCGCCCGTAATTCCTACCATGGCAATTGAGCGCAAACCATCGGCAGAATTAAAAGAAAATCAATATGATGAAGATTCTCTAATGGATTATAATACGCTAGATGCTATACTATATCAAATTATAGAAAAAAATACGCCTCAACAGCATTTATACAAACTATTTGATAGTGGTTTAGTGGATAAAACCCTGAAATTATTAAAAAACAGCCACTATAAAAGATTGCAAAGCCCTATGGGAGCAAATATCAGCACCCGCCCCTTTGGTAAGGCTTTTTTATACAATATTAGTGATAGTTTTAAAGGAAAATAAAGCATGAAATATAAAGTTAGATTCGCACCAAGCCCAACGGGTTATCTGCATTTAGGTAATGCTCGAATGGCAACTCTTAACTATTTTTTAGCTAAAAAAATTGACGCCGATTATATCTTAAGAATAGATGATACTGATATTGGACGGGTTAAACAAGAATACATCGACGGCGTGCATGAAGATTTAAAATGGCTTGGTATTGGCTGGGTGCATGAGTTTAAACAATCTGATAGATTGGCTATTTACAATGAATTTTTAGAAAAACTTAAAAAAGAAAACCTTGTTTATGCCTGCTATGAAACTGCCGAAGAATTAGCTTATAAGAAAAAGCTACAAATCGCCATGAAAAAGCCGCCTATCTACGATAGAGCCATGCTGAAAATAACAGATGCAGAAAAAGCAAAATTTGAAGCTGAAGGTCGTCGTCCATATTACCGCTTAAAAATAGATTATAGCGATATTGCATGGAAAGATCTTATCAAGGGTGATTTAAACTTTAAAGGCGAGCATATATCAGACCCGGTGGTAGTGCGTGAAGATGGCAGTTTTTTATATATTTTAACCTCGGTAATTGACGATATAGACGCAGGCATTACCCACATTATTAGAGGTGAAGACCATGTGGTAAACACCGCCGTGCAGATTCAAATGTTCCAATACCTAGGTGCAGCTGTGCCGATATTCGCCCATTTACCGCTTATTACCAATAACGAGGGTGAAGGATTCTCTAAAAGAGACGGTGCATTATCGTTGCGGAATTTAAGAGCCAAAGGCATTCATCCTGTGGCAATTAATAATTATTTATTTATGCTGGGTCTTGGTGAGCGCGATAAAGTTTATATTCAAACAGACGATATTATTGCGGATTTTGACTTAGAAAAATATAATTCTGCCGCTGCTAAGTTTGACGAAGAAAAACTGCTTAAAATAAATTTATACATTTTGCAAACCCGTTGTTTTGAAGAAATGCACGCTATGATTCTGCGTTTATTAAATTTAGATGTTAATGAAAATTTCTGGGAGATTATTAAGCACAACATTACAGGCTTCCAAGATATTGCTACATGGTATAATATCGTTTACGGTGATATAAATGCGCATGTGGAAAATAAAGAGTTGATAAAAATTGCTCTTGAAACCATGCCTGAAGTTTTAGATTGGGATAGTTGGATAGCAGACATTAAAGCCAAAAGTGGTTTAAAAGGCAAAGAATTATTTCATCCGCTACGTTTAGCCTTTAGTGGGGTTGAAAATGGTCCCGATTTTAAATCGCTGATTGCTTTAATCGGTAGAAATAAATTACAAGAAAGGTTAAAAAGTTTATAACTCTAATTCCCCTTCGCTGGCGAAGGGGTGGATACCGAAGGTGGACGGGGCAGTGGAAAAATATATAAATAAAAAAGTAGTATCAGTAAGCATAATAGTTCAATGAAAGTTTTATCAATTAATTTAAAATTAATTCCACTACCCCGTCAGCTCTGCTGCCACCCCTTCGCCAGCGAAGGGGAATTTAGGGAGCTAATTTAAATGCTATACCTTTTTAATACATTATCTAAAACTAAGGAATTATTTGTTCCTATTAATGCTAGCCAAGTAAAAATGTATGTATGCGGACCAACGGTTTACGATTACATTCATATTGGCAATGCGCGCCCCGTAGTGGTTTTTGATACTCTTTACAGAGTTTTAAAATATCTTTACAAGGACGTAGTTTATGTTAGAAACATTACGGATGTGGACGATAAAATTATTAATCGCTCCCGAGAAAATAATGAATTACCTGCAGTGTTAACGCAAAAAACCATTAAATCTTTCCATGAAGATATTGCCAAAATTAATGCGATTGCACCTACATTTGAGCCTAAAGCCACTAATTATATTGCAAAAATGATTGCCATGATAGAATCCCTCATTTCCCATGGTTATGCCTATGTGGCAAGGGGGCATGTTTATTTTGATGTGAAATCATATCCTGATTACGGTCAACTCAGCGGAATTTCCATGGAAGAAATACTCCATGGTGCCAGAATTGAAGTCAGCGATTTAAAGAAAAACTCTGAAGATTTTGTATTATGGAAACCGGCAGCTGTAGAAGATAACTGCGGTTGGGATTCGCCATTTGGATACGGACGTCCGGGATGGCATATGGAATGCTCGGCTATGTCTGTTGATTTACTGGGCGAGAATTTTGATATTCACGGCGGTGGCAAAGATTTAATATTTCCGCACCATGAAAACGAAATCGCCCAAAGCGTGTGTTATTTCCACCGTGATGCCGATGAAAATCGTCATCAGCACAATAATGTAGCAAATTACTGGGTGCATAATGATTTTGTAGTTGTGGACGGTCAGAAAATGTCTAAGTCTTTGGGAAACTTTACCACCCTAAATGCAGCTCTTAAAAAACATCATGGCGAGGTAGTGCGCCTGTCGCTACTTAAAACCCATTACCGCAGTCCATTGGATTTTTCTCAAAAATCTTTGCAAGAATCTACCGAGACCTTAGATAAATTTTACGACTTTCTCAATAGTAGCCAACATATTGCAGAAAAACCAAGCAAACCTAATGCTGAGTTTCTATCTGCCCTGTGCGACGATTTAAACACTCACCTCGCCATAAGTATTTTATACAAAATGCTAAATGAGGCTAAGAGTAATCCTAGTGTTGAGGCAAAATCACAACTTTTAGCAAGTGCCAATATGTTAGGCTTGCTTTATGAGAATCCTCAAGATTGGTTTACTTTAAAAACATCTAAGTTAAAAATTACCGAAAATGAAATAGAACAACTGCTGGAAAAACGTAGTATTGCCAAACAAAATAAAGATTTCAAAGAATCCGATAGAATCAGAGATTATTTAGGCTCCTTAGATATTATTATTGAAGATTCGCCTACAAAAACCACATGGCGCATAAAATAATGGATAAATTTTGGCTCCATATTCCACTAGAAAACATGAACGAACGGCAATGGGAATCCCTATGCGATGGTTGCGGTAAATGCTGCTTGGAAAAAATTGAAGACATAGATACAGGAGAAGTGTATACATCAGCCATATCTTGCCGATTGTTGGATCCTGATACTTGCCGATGTTCTTCTTACGAGAAACGTTTTAAATACATGGAAGACTGCATTAAAATTACGCCTAAAAAAGTTTATGAAATTAAATGGCTGCCTAAAACCTGCGCTTACCGTTTAATTAAAGAAAAAAAAGATTTGCCTGCATGGCATCCACTAATTACAGGTAGGGCAGATTCTACAATCACAAGCGGTAATTCGGCAAAAGAATTTGTTATCCACCCCTCTGCTGCTCGTGGCGAAATTATAGAATATATTATTGATGAAGAAAATCTCTAAATTCCCCTCTCAAAGAGAAGGGGTGGACTGCGAAGCAGGACGGGGTAGTGGTAAACAATATAAATAAAAAAATCAGCCAATATTAAAAATATATATATTCAATGAAAAATTTATTAATTAATTTAAAATTAGTTCCACTACCCCGAGCGATAATATCGCCCACCCCTTCGCCAGCGAAGGGGAATTAGAGATCCTAGATGAAGATATTTAATATTACAATACACGATAATACCTACGCTTTAAGTATTATTAAGCGCAAAAATGCCAAGCGAATCACCCTGCGTCTTAATTTAAAAACCAAACAGCCTGTTATATCAATCCCCTACAGAGAAACTTATGAAACTGCGTTGGATTTTTTTAAAAAAAATTACACTTGGGTAGAGGCGCAGTTGGCAAAAACCTCCAGTATAAATCAATCAAACTATTTTGCCACATTACAAGAAGTTTCCATTTACGGTAATATCTATAAAATAATTAAAATATCAGCCAAAAAGAATAAAATTACCATTAATATGGATGATAGAGAGCTATATTTGGAATTTAAAGATTTAAACGATTTATCCGCAATTGAAAAAACTTTTATTAAATTTTTAAAGAAAATCGCCACCAGCTATTTTTATGAATTATCAAAGTATAAAGCGCAGCAGATTAATACTAAGTTTAATAATGTAGGCGTAGGAGACACTACCTCTAAATGGGGAAGTTGCAGTGCTACTAAAAAACTGCAGTATAATTATCGCTTAATTATGGCTCCTGTGTTTGTGATAGATTATGTGGTCTCGCACGAGGTCGCACATTTAATAGAATTTAACCATAGCGACAGGTTTTGGCGACTGCTTGAACAACTAACTCCTTATAAGAAAGAAGCTAAGCTATGGTTGAAGAATTATGGTAAGAGTTTGTATTAATTCTTTTACATCTTAGGAAATTTCTTGGAAGCTGCCATCCGTTGATATGATGGTTTAGAACGTTGTTGGTAAATACTCCCTGCGGAATTATCGTCCTCATCAACATCTTTTTCTCTAACAACTTTTCTACTGTATTCTTCTAAATCTCGACGGGTTCTGTTATCGATATTTGTAAATTCACGATGGTCAATCTCACCAAAATCTTTTTGAAGATTCTCTGCGGTGTAAGAACGATTTTTTTTGCGTGGCAATGAAGCAACAGGTGTTTCTGCCACAACTTTACGCGATTCGTATTTGGAGCCTTTTGCAGAATTCCCATATTGATTAGCAGTAGTCTTTCCTGAAGAAGCTACCTTTTTAGCAGGTTGTGCAGATGTTTTTCTTGGATTATATTCAATTTTCTCACGTTCAATATAGTCTTCATCGTAAGAATCTTCATACGAACGAAATTTTTTAGCATTTTTACTTTTTTTAGGAGACGCCTTTGCTGCCATTATTTCGTTATAGATATTATCTAAACCTGAAAAAGCCTTACTCTTTTTTTGCGGCTTTTGAGGGGCTGATTCTTCCTCGATTCTTGGAGGATTCTCCTTAGAATTTTTGTCTATGAAAGAATCAAATTCGCTATCAATTCCTTGCCCATCTGATAGCTTTTTAATAACTTCCATTTTTTCTTTCGTTATATTTCTGATATCAGAAATATAAATATCGGTCAGTTTTTCGTGGGATGTGTCTCTTTCAGCAACATTTATACGAGAAACTTCACTATCAGTTTGGTAATACCTTCTATTGACAAAATCTTTTGCCAGTGTTTTAATTTTTGGGGTAGTTTCTTTTAAAAATAAAGACTTAAGAAATCTCATAGAGAAACTTCCCATTTCCATTTTTGGCTTTTCAGCGGATTCATCACTCATAGGTATAAGTATACATGGTAAATTAAAAGAATCACAACCTAATTATAGATTGCGATTCTTTTTAAGTAAAAAAGCTATATTAATTTAGCCACTGATTCGGCAATCATTAGCTCTTCGTTCGTTGGTAATACCAGCATTTTAACTTTAGAAGAAGATTTAGTAATAACCTCGGCTTTACCGTTTAGTGCTTCGTCAAGCTCAACCCCTAAATAAGCAAAAGATTCTGCAACATATTTTCTTGCGCCACGAGAGTTTTCACCAACACCGGCAGTGAATACCATAGCGTCTACTCCACCCATAACCGCAATCATGCTACCGATAGATTTAACTAAGTTGTAGTTATAAACTTCCAAGGCTTCCTTAGCCGCAGGTTCATTTGAAGTTTCAAGAACATAGAAATCGCTGCTGATACCGCTTAAACCTAACACACCGCTTTTGTAATACAGCATATCGGTTAGTTCTTTCACGCTATAGCCTTTGTTGTTTAATAAATGCAGCAGAATACCCGCATCTATATCACCTGTTCTGCTACCCATAACCAAACCCTCAAGCGGAGTAAAGCCCATGGTAGTGGTGAAACTTTTACCCTCTTTCAATGCACACAAAGAAGCTCCTGCTCCTAAATGGCAAATAACCACTTTGCCTTTGTAAAGTTCCGGATAGTTTTCTTTAAGATTTTGAGCAATATATTGATAAGAAATTCCATGGAAACCATAACGAACAATTTTGTCTTTTTCGCTTAATTCTCTTGGAATCGCATATAATCTTGTATGATGTGGATTGCTTGCCACATGGAAAGCAGTATCAAAACAGGCTACTTGCTTAATATCAGGGAATTTGGCTTGTAAAACTTCCATCGGACGAATGTTGTGCGGTAAATGAATTGGGCTTAAATGCTCAATAGATTTTAAAAAGGTAATAACTTCGGCATTAACCACGGTTGGCTCAATATATTTATCGGCTCCGTGAACGATTCTGTGTCCGGCGGAAGCAATTTTAATATCCGAATAAATTGTGGTTAAAGTAGTAATTAAATGCACCAAAATATCATCACGGCTTAGTTTGTTATCTAAAATTTCTTCTTTAACAACACTGCCGTCTTCGCTTTTTTTAACCACCATTTTAACTTTTTCGGTGCCAATACCGGTAATTTGACCGTAAGAAAAATCTGCTACTGTAGCCTTATCAAATAACTTAAACTTAATGCTGGAAGACCCGGCATTAATAATAATCATAGATTCTTTACTCATAAATATAATTTCTCCAAATAATTAATATTTTTATTCCACTACCCCGTCAGCCTTTGGCTGCCACCCCTTCTACTAGAAGGGGAATTAGTATTAAGAATTAAACAGATAAAATAGATAGTGCGGCTGACATTAATCTTGCTTTTGCATCGTCAGCACGGCTGGTGAAAATTATCGGAACTTTAGCACCTAAAACAATACCTGCCACTTCGGCTTTCGCCATATACACTAAAGACTTAAACAAAACATTACCAACTTCCAAGTTAGGCACAAGGATTAAGTCTACATCACCTGCCACAGGCGATTTAATTTCTTTAATTTCCGCAGCTCTTTTAGATATAATGTTATCAAAAGCGAAAGGTCCATCAATAATACATTGTGATTTTAAATTAGCATTTTGCGCTAATTCAAAGGCTTCAACAGAACCTAATATTTTAGGATTTGGTGATTCTACAGCCGACAGTCCACCAACTTTTGGTGTTTCTATACCAATATTTTTAATCAAGCGCAGGGCATTAAGAATGATTTTTTCTTTTTGCTCCAGTGATGGCGTAATATTAATAGCCGGATCGGTTATAAATAACAATTTGTGGTAAGTGGGAATTGAAAAAACAAAAACACTGCTTACTTGAGAATCGGTTCTTAAACCGGTTTCACGTTTAACAACTGCACCCATTAGGTGATCTGTATGAATTTTACCTTTCATGAGAGCTTGCACTTTGCCTTCTCTGGCAGCTTCTACCGCTTTTGCAATGGTTGTAGGTTCATCCACACAATCTACAATTTCACATTTTGAAATATCAAAGGAATATTTTTTTGCAACTGCTTCAATTTCGGCTTTGCTACCGAATAATACAGGATCTATTAATCCTTCAGCCTGTGCCTCTAATGGTCCTCCCAGAGAAACTTCATCCACAGGATTCACCACTGCAACTTTTATTTTACCTTTTGCTTTAGCTTTCGCTAACAGTTCTTTAAAATTAACCGCCACTATTCTATCCTTATACTTGATTGATTTTATTACTATTATGAAATTAATACACAATTGTTAATTTTATTATTTCAATATCATTAATTATAATATATAATCAATAGTGTTAAAAGAATTAAATAAAAATTTTTAGAGAATAAATGGATTACTTAGTCGTTATATTTTTATCACTATTAACACCTTTTTCGCTGACACTTTCGGATGTTGATTACTCCACAGGGCTTGGTGTAAAAGTAAGTAATAGCACCAATGAAAATAGTTTTTCTAATAAAGTAAATGCTGTATCTATTACCACAGGCTCCAGAAGCGATAGCGATGTGGTTAGTGTGAAGCATTTCGGTCCATATGGTGTGCATTACGATTTAAGTGTTGAATACCAAGTATATCCTTTTATGTATAAAGCTAATTTTCTACAAAATTTTTGGGTAGCACCTAAAGCCAGTTATGAGCCGCTTAGGGATTCTGCAATGGTAATTTTACAGCCAAGAAACTCTACCAGAACTAAAGCAATTCCAATAATGTTTAACCAACATCCTTCTTTTGGATTTAATTTAGGCTATGACGCTTATCAATTTAAAAAAGGTGGAGAAATCATTTCTCCTTATTTTGGTATGCAATTTATGAGAGTTGGTTATGAAGGTGATGCTAACTTTGATATGCAAGAAAGTTTTGATAGTTCCATTCAATATGTTGTAGGATTATCTTACAAAATGGATTCTAATTGGGCAGCAGTGGCAGAAATGTCTACCTTATACGTAGATTTAAGAGCAGTGGAAGGACAAGACCAAGATATGACTGCGCAAATCACCAGAATGAAATTCGGGGTAGTTTATTATCTTAATAATAGTATTGCAAAAACAAAAGAAAATAAAGATGCCACTTATATTGGGATTCTTAAATCCATAGATCCTAATTTTAAAAATAGAGTAAATGAAAGCAGAGCTTTAGAAGAACAAGCTAGAATTGAGGCTGCTGCAGCTAAAAAACAGGCAGACCTT
Source organism: Alphaproteobacteria bacterium (assembly GCA_031274895.1). Classification (GTDB taxonomy): domain Bacteria; phylum Pseudomonadota; class Alphaproteobacteria; order WRAU01; family Hepatincolaceae; genus WRAU01. The sequence goes on along the minus strand of JAISPM010000021.1, from coordinate 14,413 downwards.
GAGGCTAAAGAAAAAGCTAAGGCAGAAGCCGAGGCAGCTAAAGCAGCAGAGGCTGCAGCAGCTAGCCCTGAACCACAAGTGCAACAGCAGCAACAAGTTGAACAACAACAAGCAGCACCGGTTAATAGATTGCAAGGACAACAACCTGCGGCACCAAGAAAAAGATTCTTAGGAATATTCTAAATGCAAAAAGAAAGAGGGTTAATTTAAAACCCTCTTTCTTTTTTTCCCTTTCTTCTCTACAGGATATTGTGAAAATTTTATAAAATTTATCTATTTAAATTAACCTTATCCTTTTTGCTTTCTTCCTTCTTTCCACCCAAAGATATTGTGAAAAACAAAAGGTCATTCTGGTTTATAGTTTATCTTGACTTCAAGCCCATACGGGTAAAAATACAACAACGAATTGGGCTTGGGAAAGATAAACTATAAACCAGAATGACCTACTATATCCCACTTACTCAACCATCTTAGGCTTACTATGCCATCTATAAGCAGTCTCTACAATTTTCACAATATCTTTATATTCAGCAATCCAGCCTAATTCATTTTTAGCCTTAACCGAATCCGCCACTAAAATTGCCGGATCGCCATCACGTCTCTTTTCCATAATCTTAGGAATACTTTTACCGCTAACTTTTTCTACGGCATTAATTACCTCAAGCACGGAATATCCTTTTTCGCTTCCCAAGTTAAAATCATTAGACTTATTATTTTTAAATAAATATTCCAGTGCTAAAATATGGGCATTGGCAAGGTCGTTCACATGGATATAATCACGTAGGCAGGTGCCATCAGGTGTATCGTAATCGGTGCCGAATACTTTAATGTTCTCTCTTTTTCCCATGGCAACATCAATCACCAGTGGAATTAAATGGGTTTCAGGATTATGGTCTTCACCAATATCTGCCGCCTCATCGGCTCCACTCACGTTAAAATAACGCACATTGATATGCTTTAAACCATAAGCTCTGTCAAAATCCGCTAACATCATTTCTACCATTAGCTTGCTGGTGCCATAAGGGCTAATTGGCTTTTGCGGCGTAGTTTCCACAATCGGTAATTTTTCCACATTACCAAAAGTAGCACATGTGGACGAAAACACCAGATTATTAATATTATTTTCCACCATAGCTTTGGCTAAATTAAGAGAACCTACCACATTATTTTGATAGTATTTTGCAGGATCTGCAACAGATTCGCCCACATAAGTATAAGCTGCACAATGCACAACTCCTAAGGGTTTAACTTTTTTAAGAGTAGTGTTAATATCATAAAAATTATTGAGGTCGCCCTTAATAAAATCGCCCCACTGCACCGCATAACGATGACCATAATCTAGGTTATCAAAAACAATCGGCTCATAACCCCTTTGCGCTAACATTTTAGCAGTATGCGCACCCACATACCCTGCTCCACCTGTTATTAAAATTTTTTTCATTTTAGTTATCCTTATTTAATTATTAAAGCCAAGGATTGTTTTTAATGTTGGCATCAGACTTTACACCACTATATACTACTGGTTGCGAAGCAAATATAGAGGTATCTCTAGGTATAGGATTACTAGGATTATACATAGCGATTCCTAAATTATTAGCCTGTTTCTCTAGGGCGGAGATTCTATTAGCAGTATGCGGATGGGTTGAAAAAAGACCATCGCGTGCGCCACCAAAATGGTTCACAATAAACATGTGCGCCGTAGAGGCATTTTTTTGCGCTTGCTCTTGGGTATATTTAGGATTTGCTCTTGCGACCAGCGAATAACTTTCCAGTTTTTTAAGCGCACTTGCTAAATAAAGAGGATTCTCTGCTAATTCGCCACCGCGTCTATCGGCATAGTATTCACGATTTCTTGAAACCGCCATTTGAATTACTACCGCCACTAACGGTGCAATTATCATTACAATAATTGCAAAAATTGGTTGCAATCTATTATCGCGTCCACCAAAAAGAGACATCCACATAAACATGTTGGCAATCATGGAAATTGCTCCTGCGAAAGTAGCAGTGATGGTGCTAATTAGGGTATCACGATGTTCTATATGGGCTAATTCGTGGGCAATAACACCGCTTAATTCCTCACGATTAAGCATTCCATGAAGTCCGGTAGTAATTGCCACCGCCGCATTTTGTGGATTACGCCCTGTGGCAAAAGCATTAGGAACTTCCGTATTCATTATATACAGTTTTGGCATTGGCATATTAGCTTGTGCAATTTGTTTTTCCACAATTTCATAAAAATCACGATATTGATTTCTATCGGCAACACTTGCTCCGTTCATTTTTAAAACAATTTTATCGGAATTCCAAAACGCCATAAAATTCATGCCCCCTGCAAAAACTAGGGCGATAATTGCACCGCTTTGTCCGCCAATTAAATAGCCAATCCCCATAAATAGGGCTGTAAGGCAACTGATTAACATTGTTGTTTTAAAATAATTCATAGATTTTCCTTAATTTAATTAGTTATTATATAGTATTAATTACATGAGTTTGTCAATGGTTTATGCAGACATCCTTAGTATTTCTTCGTAATCTTCTTTTTTAAGCGGCATAACCGACAGTCTGCTATGTTTTACAAGGGCAATATCTGCTAATTTTGGATTGGCTTTAATTGCGCTCAAACTCACGGGATTTTTTAAACTCTCCATAAATTTCACATCCACACAAACAAAATTAGGGTCGCTATCAGGATAAAATTCTTTTTCCACCGAAACAATTCCCATAACCTGCATGCCGATTACACTATGGTAAAAAAGCACTAAATCGCCTTTTTTCATGGTTTTTAAGTTATTACGAGCTTGGTAATTCCGCACGCCACTCCAAGAGGTGATACCATCTTTTTGCATATCAACCCAAGAATAATCATTAGGTTCGGTTTTTACTAACCAATAATTCATTGTTTTAACTCCTCTAAGCTCCATCGCACTTTTATTGGAAAATCTAAATTGTTAAATAAGCCTGCGCTCGCCCGACAATAGCCCGCCCAAGCAATCATTATACCATTATCGGTGCATAAATTTATAGGTGGACACACTAAGCGAATATTTCTATTCTGCAAAAAATCGCCCAATTCAGTTCTAATTTTTAAATTAGCCGATACGCCACCGCTAATCACCATGGCATTCAATTTTCCATAGTCTTTTTCAAACGACTCTATGGCGTTTTTGGTTCTATTTAGCAAAATTTTCACGATAGTATGCTGCAGAGAAGCTGCAATATCTTTTTTATCCTTATCGTTTAATTCTTTACCAATAACTACCTCCCGAACCGCAGTTTTTAATCCTGAGAATGAAAAATTACAATTCTTTTGTCCTATTAAAGGCAATGGAAATTTATATTTATTTTCGTCTCCTCTGCTTGCCAACAACTCTATTTCGCGTCCACCCGGATAAGGTAATCCTAAAAGTCTTGCGGATTTATCAAAGGCTTCACCAATAGCATCGTCAATTGTGCCACCTAAAATTTTATAATCATTAATGCCGTTTACCGCCAAAAATTGCGTGTGTCCACCCGAAACCAGCAATAACAAAAACGGAAACTGCACATCTTCATTCATAGTGGGCATTAAGGCATGTCCTTGCAGATGATTCACCGCCACAAAAGGCTTGTTATGCACTAAGCTCAAGGTTTTAGCAGCAAGACTACCCACCAGCAAACCACCTGCCAGTCCGGGACCTGTGGTCGCCGCAAAAACATCTATATCTGCCAAGCCTATATTTGCCATGGCAAGGGCTTGCACAATTAAGCCATCAATCGCCTCCAAGTGCATTCTTGAGGCAACCTCAGGAATAACCCCGCCAAAGGCTTTGTGAGTATCAATTTGCGATAGCACCAAATGTGCTAACACTTCTCTATTTTTAATAATGGCAATGGCAGTCTCATCGCAACTGCTTTCAATCCCTAAAATAATCATAATAATAAATACATTAATTCCGTTTTTTCAATTATCATATTATAATAAATTAAATAGGTATTTGTTATAGAAAAAAGAGGATGTTTATGACTGACCAAAACTCTAAGCCCAAAAGTAAAAGAATTCTTTGGTTGTGGCTGCTTTTAGTAATAGTTATTATCGTTATTGCTGTATCTGTTTATTTAAGCAATGCCAGTGAAGAACTGTTTCCGCAAAAACCTAAGGATATTTTGGCACATTATAAATCTTCCGCTAATAAAATAATTAATGAAGATAGTAATAAAATCCAAGAATTACAAACAACCATCGCAACTTTGCAGCAAAAAATTGCCAATTCTAATGTTGCCTCTACTGTCTCTAACCAAAGCCTACAGTTTGCGGTTTATTCTAACTTGCTGTTGAACAGAATCCTCAGAGGAGATTCTTTTGCCGTGGAAATTGAACCACTGTTAAGCCTTACCCACAATCCTATTTTAAAAAACAAACTGGAAAAAATTAAACCTTCAGCCGATTTAGGGATAAAAACTCAACAGGAGCTAATAGAAACCTATAAATCGGTTTACAAAGACACATATTTGGCGTATTTAAAAACTCATGATTCGCTATTTTCTAAAATAAAATACTACTTTTTATACTTAATTTTTATTAAGCAAAATCACGATGTTATTTTAGAAGATGATACGGTTTCTTCAATCCTTTCCAATGTGGAAACCTATTTAGCAAACAATAACTATAAAAAAGCATATACCGAATTTATTAAAGTAGATATGGTGCCTAACAATAACACTCAACAATGGCTTTCCAATTTAATGGATAAAATTAATGCCGAAGACACAATTGTTGAAATAAATAACGAGCTTACTAAATACATTGCGGAGAGCAGATAATGAAATATCTTATATACTTAATTATTTTTGCAGTAATTCTGGTTGGTGTTTATTTTTTAAAAATAGACATTAATTTAGATATTGCCAATTATGCTATTTACACTACACTGGATAAACTAATCCTTTTAGTGGCAATTATTTGGTTGCCGATTCACCTTATTAGAAGAATCCTTAAAAGCATTATCTATAAAATACGGCACGAGGTTTATATTCGCAATATTATTAGTTTTATTAACTCTATGGAAAGTATTAAGGAAAAAAATACCCTTATAGAAATATTAAAACATGCCGATAACAATAAATTTCTTAAACAAATTAAAGAAATAAACAATCTTTTGCTGATTAAAAAATACGATAAGGCACTGGGCGCAATAGATAAAGTGCGGGTGAAAAGTTATAATGAAACCTTATTGTTGAAATATCGTTGCTTGATTTATAAAGCTCAAAAAGACTCAGCAAATTTTATTATTTATGCCAAGAAGGGAATTATGTTTCAAGAGGATTCTCTATGGTTTGTCGGCGAGATGTTTGAACTGGTTTATAAAAATAAAACCTTGGATTCTGAAATTGTTTATTTATATAATGTTTTAAAATCGGCTAAAGATAATAATCATGAAGAATACAAAAAGTATTTCTGTTTAGTGGGATATTTTTACGCACAATTTTTGCTTAAAACTGACGCTGAAAAGGCTAAAGATGTTGCCCAAAGAATTCTTAAAGAATATCCTGATTTTGCCCCAATGGCAGAATTATTAATAAATATTTATGTTGGACAAAGCAAAAACAATCGCATTATTGATGTTTTAAAAAGCCTATGGAAAGCCAATCAATCCTTTGAGGTAATTAAACTTTGGCAAAAATATTATGAAGTATCTGATGATAGTAAAATTATTGCAGATGTAAAATCAGCCTACAATGACATAGAACAAAATAACCTTTTAATTGCAGGGATATATGCTGTTCATGATAAATTCTTAGAAGCCCATAATATTTTACAAAACTCCACGCAAAAAAATGCGACAAAAAATCTTGTGGAATTAGATATTATGCAGCGGGAAAGCAATTTTAAAACTGCTAATAAAACCATTGAAGAGTTGCTGAAACTGCAGGGGAATCTTAATTTTTGGGATGGCTATACTAATTAGTGGAACAACTTTATGAACCAACTGCTTAATATCGGTTTATCTGTTGCTTTAGGGATATTTATTATTGCGTCTGCTTATTTTATTAAAATGGATTCTAAAAACAAAATAGTGGAGCAAAAAACGCCGACTTTTGTTAGTCTTAAATTCGCTCAAACTAATTTAAGAACAGGACCAAGCACCGATTACCCTATTATATACACCTATAATCAGCCGCAAATGCCCTTAAAAATCATGGATAGCCATGAAGACTGGTATCAAATTATGGATATTTACGGACAAAAAGGATGGTTATATAAAAACCTTGTAAACACTCAAAGATTCGCTATTGTGGTTGCTAAATCTAATATTTATCTTAATACCGGCAAAAATAAAATTTTAGCAATTATCGGCGAGTTTAATATTGTTAAAATTCTTAGCTGCGACACTCAGTTGAATCTTTGTAAAATAGAGTTTTCTGCAGGCAACAATAATGCTCCGTTTGTAGGATATATTAATCAGGATAACCTTTGGGGAGATACGGGAAGTAGTAGTTAAGGGTCTTCATATACTGTTTTAACTTCAATGAGCTAATCCATTTAATAGATACATCTATTTATGCTCATAATTCAGTTAAAACAGTATATGAAGACCCTTAACTACATGTGATGAAGGAAAAATTAAGTAATTAAAAACAACAAGATAGGATTACTCTTCAAATGAATTATGAGCAAAAATAGATATATCCACATACTGGGTTAGCTCATTGAATTTGAAGAGTAATCCTATCTTGTTGTTTTTAATATCGTATTTAGCGAATCTTCTTGTTATTTATGTTAAAAGGAATATGCTTTCACAAACACCTATTTAATGGAGGAAAAAAAATGACGCCTAAAGTTGAAACAACAATGCTCAATAAAGTCCCTGCTATCACCATTTTCTTTTGGATTATTAAAGTTTTATGCACCACAGTAGGTGAAACCGTAAGTGATTTTTTAAATGTTAATTTAGGATTCGGATTAAGCGGAACCTCGGTTGTAATGGGAATCGTGTTGGCAGTTGCGCTCGGTGTTCAGTTTGCTTATAACAAATACGTGCCTTGGATTTACTGGCTGGTGGTGGTGTTAATCAGTGTGTTCGGCACATTATTAACCGATAACTTAACCGACAATATGGGAATCCCTTTACAATACAGCACGATTTTCTTTAGTATCTGCTTAATGTTAGTTTTTCTTGCTTGGTATGCCAGCGAAAAAACTCTATCTATTCACTCCATTTTTACAAGAAAAAGAGAAGCCTTTTATTGGCTAGCGATTCTATTCACTTTCGCACTCGGAACTGCCACAGGCGATTTACTGGCAGAAGGCTTAGCTTTAGGTTATGCCACCACAGGATTAATTGTTTGCGGTATAATTCTTGTTATAGCCATACTTTGGAGATTAGGACTTAATGGGGTTTTAAGTTTTTGGATTATTTACATTATGACCCGTCCACTAGGCGCATCTTTAGGCGATTACTTATCTCAAACCACTGAGAATGGTGGACTTGGTTTAGGAGCCAGCATTACCAGCTTAATTTTCTTAGCAGCAATTCTTATAACCATTATATTTTTGAGCCTAAGTAAAAAAGATTTACTACCATCTTCTAACCAGACTGCCGAACCTATCCAAAAGGGCGGTTTGTGGCAAACTCTTGTGGTGGTTGGAGCCATGATTATTATTGCCTTTGCCGGATACCATATCCGTAGTGCTTCACTTACTAACAGCGAAACTGCGGCTTATTCTTGGTCTAATTTATCCGAATTCAGAACTATAGAAGAAGATGTTCTATCCATGGTAAAAAGCGGCGATTTAGCCGGTGCTAAAGTGCGAGTTAAAGATTTAGAAACCGCTTGGGATAATGCTGCCGCTTATTTAAAAGCTGCTGATGGTGCCAGATGGACGGAAGTAGATGACGGTATTGATGCAGTGTTGCGTAGCCTACGCTCAAGCCACCCAACGGTTGAGGAAGCTACAAAAACTTTAAATTCCTCCCTCCAACAGCTTAAATAATATTACAACAACTAGTTTTATGGACTAAATATACTACTTTCAACTGAATTATGACCATAGACCAATATATCTATTAAACGGATTAGGTCATTGAAGTTGAAAGTAGTATATTTAGTCCATAAAACTATAATGAAAGCGGTAATAAACAGCAGAATACCTCTCTTAAACTTCAATGACCTGAACTCAACTGTGGCTGTATTGGTCTATGGTCATAATTCAGTTTAAGAGAGGTATTCTGCTGTTTATTATAGAGATAATGATATTTTAATTATAAATCATGGTATTATTTTCAATAAAATCGATGTATTGACAGCAAGAGGCAATATGGTCGCCGATACGTTCAAAATTGCGAACAATTAAAATATAAGCTCTGATTTCATCTAGTTTTTCCGGTAATATTTGAATTTTTTGCAATAGCAAAATAGACATTTCATTATATAACAAATCTACCTTTTCATCCATAGCTATTACTTTTTTAGATAGCTCAACATCCATATTTTCAAATGCAGTCCTAGCTGAATGCAACATTTCTATTAAAATATGAAGTATCTCTAAATAGCTACTTTTAACCTTATCATACATGCTTACATTTGTAGCATAGCGAGCCGTTGCCTTAGTATAATCACCAATGCGTTCTAAGTTTTTTGAAACATGCGATGCCGAAAAAACGAATCTTAAGTCGTAGGCCACCGGATTTCTTAAGCTAAATATTTTTATGGATTCATCAATAATTTTCGCATCTAAATCATTAATTGCTTTATCAATATTAATTACTTTTGCTTGCGTTTCGTTTGAAAAGTCTGATAGCAAATCATAAAGCAAGTTTAATTGCTCTAGGTTTGTGTTCATCATGCCGGTGATGAGTTTCTTTAAATTATCTAAATCTTTATCATAAGATTTTACTATGTGTCCAACCATTTATTAACCTATTCTTCCTGTTATGTAATCTTCCGTTTTTTTGTTTTTCGGATTACTAAATATTTTTGTTGTTTCGTCAAATTCTATTAATTTTCCTAAATGGAAAAAAGCCGTATGTTTTGATATTCTTGCCGCCTGTTGCATAGAATGCGTCACGATAATTATTGTATACTTCGCCGATAGCTCGCCAATGAGATTCTCTATTTTTGCCGTGGCAATAGGGTCTAGGGCAGAACAAGGCTCATCCATTAAAATTATTTCCGGATTTATGGCAATGGTGCGCGCAATACATAATCTTTGTTGCTGCCCGCCCGATAATCCAAACGCACTATCATGAAGTCTATCCTTAATTTCATCTAACAGTCCAACTCTTTCTAAACAATCTTTTACAATTTCTTCCAATTCTTTTTTATTGGAAGTTAAACCATGAATTTTTAAACCATACGCCACATTCTCAAAAATAGATTTTGGAAAGGGATTCGGCTTTTGGAAAACCATACCAACTTTCATGCGTAATTCTACCGGGTCAAGCGTTGGCGAGTTTACCTCTACGCCATCTATGGTAATAGAACCATTCATGGAAAAAATATCAATTAAATCATTCATGCGATTTAAGCACCTCAGGAAAGTAGACTTTCCGCAGCCGCTGGGACCAATAAATGCCGTAACCTCTTTTTCTAATACATGTAAGTTCACATCAAACAGAGCCTGCTTCGCTCCGTAAAAAGCATTGACATCCTTAACTATAATTTTTTTATTTTCAGACAAATTTAACCTCTAAAATTTAATAAACCACAGTGGATACCAGCCTTCGCTGGTATGACGGCGGGGACTAAAACTTCACTTCCCATTTATTTCTTAAATAAATGGAAATCCAATTGATAAACATTAAAAACATTAATAATAGCATACTTGCCGCCGAGGCTTTTTCTATAAAGCCTGCTTCAGGAGAATTCGACCATAATAGTATTTGCACAGGAAACACCACGCTGCTGGATAATACACCCGCAGGAGCCGTGCTGACAAATGCCACCATCCCTATCATTAAAACAGGAGCGGTTTCACCTATTATCCTTGAAATACTTAAAATTACGCCTGTTAATATCCCCGGAGATGATATTGGCAATAGATGGTGCGTAATTACTTGTAATCTTGAACTGCCCATACCATAAGCAGCCTCTTTAATGGAAAACGGCACACTGGACATGGATAATCTGGACGCAATAATAATGGTCGGCAACGCCATCAGAGTTAGTATCATGGAAGCCAATAATGGAGTAGACCGCGGCACGCCAAAAAACTGCTGGAAAACTATCAACCCTAAAAGCCCAAACACAATGGATGGCACCGCTGCAAGGTTATTAATATTCACCTCAATAAAATGAACGAATTTATTACGGGGAGCAAATTCTTGCAAATAAACCGCCGCACCTACGCTTATCACCACCGAGAATATAATTGTTAATACCACAGTGTAAAGTGAACCAAGGAACGCTCCGCGAATCCCTGCCAACTCAGGATAGCGCGAATCAGAATTCATAAAGAAGGTGGTGTTAAACCTTGAAGTAATTAGTTTAGTGCTTTGCAAAAACTTAATAGCTGAAATTTCATCATCGTTTAGTAAACTTCCTGCACCAATATAATTTTTCAAAAACATGTCCACATTAGAACTTAATAATAGGCTCACGTGAACAGTTTGTCCGATAACCTCAGGATTATCCAACATCATATTTCTTAAAACCGCTGTTGCATGGTTGCTCAGCATAGAATTTAGGTCGATATTATCCATATCAATATTTAGTTGGTTTTGCAACACATTTTTAAGGGATTCGCTGATTATACCATCAATGGAAGAGTTTCTAATTTCTTGCGCTGTGTAGCTTTCTTTAATATCACCATCAAATAAAATTTCCTTAGAGAAATTAACATCCACACTGATATAATGGGTATAAAAAGCAGTATATCCTTTAGAAAAAATTGAAAACAACAAGGCTACCAGCATAATTAAGGCAAAACTAATGGATAAAATACCAAAAAGTTTAAAGCATTTTTCAAACAAATGCCGCCTTACCAACTTTCTTTTAGATTTTTTAAGTTTGCTTTCCTCTATAGACATTTATTGATACTTCCTTCTATATCTATTAACTATCTGAATCGCAATAATATTTAACAATAGGGTTAAAATTAACAAAACAAAACCTAAAGCAAAAGCAGATAAAGTTTTCGGAGAATTAAACTCCTGATCGCCCTGCACCAGCATAACTATTTGCGTGGTAATGGTGGTAACAGGTTCTAACGGATTGAAGGTTAAATTAGCAGCTAAGCTAGCCGCCATCACCACAATCATGGTTTCACCCACTGCCCGCGAAATTCCCAGCAAAATACTGCCAATAATGCCCGGCAAGGCTGCCGGTAATAAAATTTTGCGTATCATCTCGTTTTTCATAGACCCCATACCCATGGCTCCTTCGCGCATGGAGCTAGGAATTGCCGTAAGAATATCGTCCGAGATGGAAGAAATAAGGGGGATTATCATAACACCCATCACAATACCTGCATTCAACGCACTTTCACTACTGATGGATAAATTAAAAACGCTACTCATCAATCCTACCAAAAACGGTGCAAAAGTAAGGGCGGCGAAAAATCCGTAAATAATTGAGGGAATCCCTGCAAGAATCTCAATAATTGGTTTAACAATTTTCCGCATTCTTTTAGACATATATTCCGACATATAAACTGCTGAGGCTATGCCAAAGCCGCTGGCAATAAACACCGAAATAAACGCAATTAAGAATGTTCCGCTAAGGAGTGGAATAATACCGAAGCTGTTATCAGGGTCAAAATCGGCATTTTCAGGAGCCCAAGTGGTGCCGAAAAGGAATTTAATAATTGATACTTCCTTAAAAAATTTCAGGGTTTCAAATAATAGCGATGCCACAATGCCAATGGTGGTTAAAACCGCAATGGATGTGAATAAAAGTAGAATATTTTTAACAAATTTCTCAATTTTTCGTTGAAAATTGCTATTAAAATTGATTTTTTTAATAATAATAAAGAAAGTTAGCGAAATTAACAGAGTTATAAAAACTATAAATCCTAAAAGCGACAAATTGCTATAGTGCAAATACTGTTGCGCCAGCCCAATTAAATAACTATCTGCAATGCCATCTATACTGTTGCTGACAGTAGCAGCTCCTGTTTTTTGAATGCTCCCTGCAATTGCTAATACTTCCCGAGTGGCAACCTCACGCACAATTTCACTTTTATCAGCAAAAGCATTACTGAGGAATGTTTTTTGAATCAAATTATTAGAAAATTGCGAACCAATAAAAAATATAATAAAACTTGGCAATAAAGTCCAAGTAGCTACATAAACCGCAAAATAAGAGTAATTTTTTGACATTTTATCAGTTTGGCGAGACCGCATTACTTTGGTTGCAAAGTAATAAACCAGTCCCGCCAAAACTACAAATATAACAGCAATAATTAATAAATACATACTATAACTTTATTTTACCTACCATCGCATTGTATTCCGCCGTAGACATCGGAATTAAACCATTACGTTTTAAGTAGCCGTTTGGTCCAATCGCATCTTTAGAAATAGTTTCTTGAACCAGTTCTTTCAGCCCCTTAACCACGCCGATTTTGTCAGCCTTAACATAAACAAATAGCGGTCTGAATAACGGATATTCTTTTTTAGCAAAAGATTGTGCATTAGGAGCAACACCATCTATTTTAATGGCATTAACTTTTTTCTCGTTTTGCTCGTAAAAGGAATAACCAAGGATAGCAAGAGTATCTTTAGAAGCAGCTACTTTATTGATGAACAGAACATAATCTTCACCACCATTGATATAAGCACCATCGGTTCTTAAAATTTTACTGACTTGCTCAAGCTCCTCCTTAGTGCCTTTCATTTTGCCTTGCGCTTGCAGAGCTTTACTACCTTTATCCATGGCTAACTCTATGAAGGAATCACGCGTTCCGCTTAAAGGAGATGGTCCCATAACTTTTATTGGAATATTCGGTAAAGACTTATCCACATCGCTCCAATTTTTATAAGGATTGTTAATTAGACTTCCTGTGCTTGAGGGAACTTTTGCCGCTAAGGCTAAAAAGATTTCTTCACTGGTTAAGTTCATTTGCTCAAGCGACTTTGGTTGAATCATCACAATTGAATCATAACCCAATTGAATTTCTAAAATATTTTTAACACCATTTTTATTACAATCAGCAACTTCGCTGGCAGAAATTTTTCTTGAAGCATTACTTATATCAGGCGTATCTAAACCACCGCCACTGCAGAACATTTTAAAACCACCACCGGTGCCGTTTTTTTCAACAATCGGAGCAGAAAATTGCGGATTTTTAGCAACAAAATTTTCAGCAATTAATGTAGAAAGAGGGTAAACCGTGCCTGAACCAACAACTTTTATTTGGTCGACCGCAAATAAACTAACAGGTAGCAAAAAGGATAAAATATAAATTAAAAACTTCATGGGAACCTCTTTAAAAATGTTAATAAAAGATTAATTGCTCTCGCACCTATACTATACCAAATTTTTTTCTTTTTATGAAACAAATAATCACACCCATGCCATAAGCGTTAATTCCTTAAGTATAAAGCCTTGCGAGAGGGGTAAAATCGCAAATTTATAGTTATTATTATATTTTTTTAATAGCGGCAAAATTTCAAATAATTCGGTTGGGTTATGATACACGGCACAACTGATAATCGGAGCGTGTTGTTGTATGGTATTTTTAGCTCCTTCTATAGCTTGCAACCCTACTCCTTCTACATCTAGTTTTATTAAACCAATCTCGCAAGAGGTTTGAGCTAAATATTCGTCCAGCGTGGTTGTGTGAATAGTCTCACTTTTAGCCTTATAAGGCTTGAATACCAGTGAAGCTCCGTGATTTTGTTTTTGTGAGATATAGTTCATTTGGAGAGTTTCAACTTTATCAGAAAGTCCAAGAGAAGATAATTCCACATTCAGGTTGTTAAGTGTGGCAACAGTCTGCAGTTTGGCAAAATTTACGCTGTTCGGCTCAAAACAGATAATTTTTGCAGGATTATATTTTTGCAACATCAACATGGAATCACCCCAAAAGGCTCCCCCATCTATAAAAGTTTTATTTCGTAGTTGTTTTAAGGCAACCGGCGGTAAACTTTTTAACCCACAATGATACTTAAAAACATTCACCTCCAGCTTTTCCCAGCCCTCTAGGTGATATTTTTCATAGAGCGACGGTATTGCAGTTTTTTTATAATGTTCTTCCGCTTGGATTTGCGCTATCTCGCTTTCATTATAAATACTCCGCACTGCTACCCTAAAATCTTTTGAAGGCAAAGGTAGTTTCAGCATTAAATTGAGGAATCGCTCCACATTATTAATACTATCACCATCTAAATAACTTTTAAGATTATTCAGTTTATGATTAAATTCCTGCGGATTATTTTGATAAGACTTTTGAAAAGTAGCAATATACTCATCAAACCCATAATCTATAAAA
>JAISPM010000014.1 GCA_031274895.1 Alphaproteobacteria bacterium | reverse complement strand
ACCCGCACGCAACGCCATACCATAACCATCGCCTGTGCAAGTGTGAGCAAGAGTGGAAGAAAAATAACATCTGCCACCGCCACCTGTTGCCAACACCACCATATTGCTGTGAAATCTATGGATTGTGCCTTCTTCCATATTTAAAGCCATTACACCAACGCAAGCACCGGATTCATCCATAATTAAATCGGTAGAAAAATATTCAATAAAGAATTTTACTCTGTGTTTTAAACATTGTTGATAAAGGGTGTGTAAAATAGCATGACCTGTTAAATCTGCCGCCGCACAAGCACGTTCCACAAGACTTTCACCAAAGTTTCTGGTATGTCCACCAAATTTTCTTTGGTAGATTCTGCCATCTTCCAATCTTGAGAAAGGCACGCCGTAATGTTCTAATTCGTAAATAGCATCTGGCGCATTTTTACACATATATTCAATCGCATCTTGGTCGCCTAACCAGTCTGACCCTTTTACGGTATCATACATATGATACTGCCATTTATCTTCATTCACATTAGATAAAGCCGCACCAATTCCGCCCTGCGCCGCAATGGTATGGCTACGGGTTGGAAATATTTTAGAGATACAAGCTACGTTAAAGCCGGCCTCTACCATACCAAGAGCCGAACGCAATCCTGCGCCGCCTGCTCCTACTACTACCACATCAAAAGAGTGGTCTACAATTTTATATTTACTCAAATTAATTCTCCTTCAATGTTTTAACTAAAAAGCACTTAGCAATATGCTAACTGTTGAAACAACCACTATAAAACTAAAAAATATCTTCGCCATTAGTCTTATGGTAAAGTTTGCACCGGTATGGTGAACATAGTCGTTTGCCACTGTAATAATGCCATAAGCTCCATGCCAACACAAAGTGATGATGGCTAAAATTAAACAAGCCACATTTAGCGGATTGCTTAACCAATACATAAAACTTACATAGCTGTTGGCATTACCCAAAAGCAATAAAGATACTAAAACATAAAGTGTAAAAGGAACCGAGATTATTGCTTGCAAACGTGAAGTGAGCCATTCGTGCGAACCCCTGTAAGAAGAACCAACTCCTCTTACATGCGCTAATTTACTTCTTTTGGCGTAATCTGGTTGACCTAAAGAGCTACCATTTCCCATAATTATCTCCTAATTTTTTAATTATACTAATATATATCTGTAAAAAATAAACGCCCATGTGGCTGTTGAGCCTGCAAGTGTAAAGATAATCATCCACACGCCGCTGATAAACATGGATTTTCTACTTAACCAATATCCTAAATCAAAAATTAAGAATCGTAATCCGTTAATTAAATGATAATAAAAAGCAAAAGTAAAACCGATTAAACTTAAATAACCAAACCAAGAGGTTATGAACCAAATAAAGTATTCGTAATATATATCTCCCATGGCAAGACATACTAACCACACGGTTAAATAAATTAATCCGAACGCAGAAATAATTCCCGTGATTCTGTTTAAAAACGAAGGACCTGAGGTCATATCTTTTGAAAAGATATTGTAAATTTGTAAATGCGGTGATATGGGTCTTTTGTTTTCCATTATAATCTCCAATTAATTAAGTAATAAATATAAAATACATCAAAAACCCTCGCCAATCAATAAAATTACTAACCGACGAGAATTTATAAATTTTTAATAAATTGAATAGTGAGAGCTTTATATTAGGAGACGGTCGGCGCGGTGTATTTTAATACATAAGCCGCACCGACGACGCCATAGAAAGCCTCAATATTCAATTTATAACACTACGCTTGATAGTAAATAAGCTATGATACAGGTTAGGAATAACAACAAAGTTCCCGGTATTATGAACGAATGGTCAAATACGTATTTACCGAATCTTGTAGTTCCTGTATAGTCCATTTGCACGGCTGCAATTACGGTTGGATAGGTTGGCAATATGAACAATCCGCACACTGCTGCAAAGCTACCAATCATAATATTTGGCGACAATCCTAAGGCTATCCCTAAAGGTAACATAAGGGCTGTAGTGGTTGCTGCTTGCGAATATAATAGGCTCGAGGCAAAGAACAATACCACAGCAAAAGCCCAACCGTTGTTATGTAAAAAATCTCCGGCAATTGCTTTAATATCACTGCTGTAATGCGACACTAAAGTATCACCAAGCCAAGCCACACCAAGCACACACAAAGCTGCTTGCATACCTGCTTTAAAAGTAGATTGATTAGCGATTTTAGTAACATCTACTTTAGTTAACATTACCATAACGTAAGCACCAAGAAGCATTAAAATCATAATTAACCATGCCGTTGATATTACAAAAGTAGAACCGTCTGCTCTTGTATACACGGGTTTCAATTCAGGAAATAAGCCATAAACAGCAACTGCTAAAACAGTGATTAAAAATATTAAAACCGCCAAAGGAGCTTTTGTTGCAATATCTGCTCTGGTTTTTTGTTTAGCTTTTACTTCAGTAAGTTTACCTGATTTTAACAGTTCTTGGTAGTTTTTATCGGTTTCTAATTTTTGCGGTAAAAAACTCATAATAAAAGAAGCAATTAAACTGGCAGCCACTGCCGAAGGAATCATAATTGAAAGTAATGTAACCAAGCTAATATGCATACCTGCTAAAAATCCTACAAAAGCTACCACTGCCGCAGAAATTGGTGAAGCAATAATCCCGATTTGGCTCATAACCGCCGCTAAAGTTAGTGGACGGCTTGGGCGAATCCCTTGATTTTTTGCAACTTCAACAATTACAGGCATTAATGAAAATGCAGTGTGTCCTGTGCCTGCAAATACAGTCATAAAGAATGTAACCAAAGGAGCAAGATAGTTAATAAATTTAGGATTAGCCCGAAGAAGTTTTTCTGCCAAATAAACTAGGTAATCCAGCCCACCACTGAGTTCCAGCACAGCAATCATACCAATTACAGAAATAATAATGAATACCACATCCACAGGAATATTACCGGGTGCAATGCCCATTACCATTGTAAAAATAAATAAACCAATACCGGCAGCATAGGCAATACCTAATCCACCGATTCTTGCTCCCAAAAATATGGATAGCAATAAAACTACTGCAGCTACAACAAAAAACATTTTCTTTTCCTCTAAGGGTTATATTTATGTTTATATTAAAAAGCAACTAACTAATTTTAAAACTCCTAGATTTGAATAGTGTGAGCTTTATATTAGGAGTGGCGGGGTGCGGTGTATACTTAATACATAAACCCCGCCACGACAACATAGAAAGCCGCAATATTAAAATCTATCTACGTGGGTGAACCATTTTGTTAAGGTCTAAAGCATCCTTAAGCTCAGCCTCACTCATAACACCCATTTCTAACGCCACTTGGTAAACTGATTTATTTTCTTCCAAGCATTTTTTAGCTATTTCGGTAGATTTTTTATAGCCGATATGCGAATTAAGAGCCGTTACAATGCTGATATTATGTTCAGCATAATAATTACATCTTTCCACATTTACCACAAGTCCATCAACCAAATTAAGTCTTAAAGTTTTAAGACCATTTCTAAGCATGTTTATGGATTCTAATAAATTAAGAGCCATTAACGGTTCAAAAGCGTTTAGTTCTAACTGTCCGCCTTCAGCACAGAAAGAAATTGCAGTATCGTTTCCAATAACTTGGAAGCAAGCCTGATTCACAGCTTCGGCAATTACAGGGTTAATTTTCCCCGGCATAATAGACGACCCTGCTTGTTTAGCAGGCAATGTAATATCACCAAGCCCTGCTCTTGGACCAGATGATACTAGACGGAAGTCATTACATATTTTAGATAACTGCACCGCAAATCTTTTTAATCCGCCGGATACATAGGTAAATCCGCTGGCATCTTGCGTGCCTACGAATAAATCTTCCATTACAAAGAAATCTTTGCCAATAACTTGTTTCACATGCTTATCAAAAGTTTTGGAATAATCAGGATTCGCAGTGATTCCTGTTCCAATGGCAGTTGCTCCCATGTTTAAACCTAATAGAACTTTACGAGAATCTAAAAGAGTTTCAATGGAAGATTTTACCTGATTCGCATAGTTATTAAACCATTGTTCAATGGTCATAGGCACCGCGTCTTGCAATTGAGTTCTACCAACTTTAAATACGCCTTTATATTGCTGACCTTTCTTTTGCAGAGACGCAACTAAAAGATTCATTTCCGCCACAAGGGTATCTATATATTCATAAACCGCAACTTTAATTGAAGAAGGATAGGTATCGTTAGTGGATTGCGACATATTAACATGGTCGTTCGGGCTAACAATAGTATATTCGCCTTTTTTCTTGCCCATAAGCTCAAGGGCAACGTTAGCAATTACTTCGTTAGCATTCATATTCATGGAAGTGCCTGCACCACCTTGAATCATATCAATAGCGAAATGTTCATGATACTCCCCAGCGATTAACTTATCACAAGCCTTAACAATGACATCTGCAATATTAGCGTCTAATTCACCTAATTCTTTATTAGTAAGGGCTGAGGTTTTTTTAATTTTTGCGAAAGCAGCAATAAATACCGGATAATTTGAAGTTTTGATTCCTGTGATTGGGAAGTTTTCTATGGCGCGTTGAGAATGCACACCGTAGTAATGGCTATCATCAATTTCCATTTCACCGATTAAATCTTTTTCTACTCTTTTTGACATTTTTTATTCCTTTTTATCAAAATAATAATTTGTTTATCATAGCACATTTATTAAAGATTTTGAAATGATATATATCAAATTATAGTGGATTTATGAAATTAGTTGAGAATTTTGTTAGAAATGGTGGAAATAACAATAGGGCAGATATGCTCTGCCCTATTTAATATTAGTTAGAAAAAGTTTAAAATTTTATTTTAAACCTTCTTTAGCTTTACCAACTAAAGAAACAAAAGCCTCATGGTTATGAATAGCTAATTCAGATAACATTTTACGATTTAAATCAACGTTAGCTTTTTTTAAGCCGTTCATAAAACGAGAATAGCTTAAGCCTTCTGCTCTTACTGCAGCATTGATTCTTTGAATCCATAAAGCTCTGAAGTCTCTTTTTCTGTTTTTTCTGTCGCGATACATATATTGCAACGCTTTTTCAACTTTACCAAGCGCAACTCTATAAACAGAATTATTTCTTCCTCTAAAACCTTTAGCCAGTTTAAGAATTTTTTTGTGTCTTTTATGTGCGGTTACGCCTCTTTTAACTCTAGCCATAATTAACCTCTCACATAAGTTTTAATGAATTTTGTATCAGCGGCACTAAGCACTCTCATACCACGCGCACTACGTTTCATAGTTTTGGTTCTGCGACGCAGAAAATGTTGTTTACAGCCATAACCAACTTTAATAAGTCCGTTCGCCGTAACCTTAAAACGCTTTTTCGCGCTTGATTTAGATTTTAACTTGGGCATTTTTGTTTCCTTAAATTAATTATATTTAATATGCGTCGGTAGCCCACCTACCTTATCATTGCGAATAGATTGTATATTAGTTTTTGTTAGAAAGCAATAAAATTAATATAGATTCCACTACCCCGTCCTGCTACGCAGTCCACCCCTTCTGCAAGAAGGGGAATTTAGCTTCGTTAAATTTTCAAAGGAGACATAATTGTAATTACATTATTACCTTCTATCTTCGGAGCAACATCTAATTTTGCACCTTCTTCCTTGCCTATATCTTCATAAAACTTATTTAAAAGTTCCAGTGCTTTCGCAGAGTATGCCATTTCACGTCCACGAATCTTCACTGCAATTTTTACTTTTGAACCATCGGCTAAAAACTTTGTCAGTTGATTAAGTTTTACATCATAATCGCCTTTAGCAATATTTAAATGGATATAAAGCTCTTTCATAACCGAAATTTTTTGCTTCTTTTTACTTTTTTGCAGAGTAAATTTATATTTATGATAATCTAAAATTTTACAAACAGGAGGATTTCCTTCAGGATTCACCTCTACTAAATCCAGCCCATCTTCAAAGGCTTTATCTAGGGCTTCCTTAATGGAAAATATCCCTATCATATCACCGTTTTCATCAATCAAACGCACTCGCGGCACTTTAATTGCTTCGTTGATTCTGGTGGTATCTTTATTGTTTTTTCTATCAGATTTATCTGGATTAATCGCCAAAAAAACTCTCTCCTTAATTGCTTTACTTCCACTACCCCGTCCCTAGGGCAGTCCACCCCTTCGCCAGCGAAGGGGAATTTTTAGGGTATATTATATTTTAAAGATAATATTTTTATTATCAATATTTTCTTTTAAAATCGTCGTAAAATTATCTAAACTTAAAGTTTCTTGTTTGTCTTCGCCAAGAATCCTTAAAGTAATATTTTTATTACTCTCTTCTTTTTCACCAATTATCAGCATTAAAGGCACTTTATTAAGAGTATGCTCGCGGATTTTATAGTTGATTCGCTCATCTCGCTTATCCAGCTCCACATTGATTCCTGCAGTTCGCAAAGAATCTGCTACCTGAGTAGCATAACTATCAAATTTATTGGAAATAGTCATCACACTAACCTGTGTTGGTGCCAACCACAAAGGCAATTTCCCCTTGTAATGCTCTATAAGAATCCCAATGAATCGTTCCAAAGACCCCAATATCGCCCGATGCAACATTACAGGAGCCTTTTTATTACCGTCTTCACCAATATAAAAAGCCCCTAAACGACTAGGCAACACGAAATCGCTTTGCAACGTTCCCAATTGCCAGTCTCTGCCCAGCGAATCCTTAATTGCAAATTCCAGCTTAGGTCCATAAAAAGCTCCCTCACCTTTATTTAAAATTGGATCTAAACCCGCACTGCGAGCAGCCTCATGTAAAGCCTTTTCTGAGGCGTCCCATACTTCATCGCTGCCTGCCCGCTTCGCAGGACGGTCGGAGAATTTCACGATAATTTCAATATCACCAAAAACTTCCGCGTAAATTTCTTTTAATAAATGACAAAAATCCACAGTTTCAGAAATTATTTGCTCTTCTGTGCAGAAAATATGAGCGTCGTCCTGCGTAAAAGCCCGCACCCGCATAATACCATGTAAAGCTCCCGAGGGTTCATTACGATGGCAACAACCAAACTCTGCCATGCGCAAAGGAAGGTCGCGATATGATTTCTGTCCCTGTTTAAAAATTTGAATATGCGCCGGGCAGTTCATAGGTTTTAATGCCAACACGGTGTTATCGTTATTATTAATAACAAACATGTTTTCGCCGAATTTATCCCAGTGTCCGCTGGCTTCCCATAGGCTTCTATCCAGTAGAATCGGTGTTTTCACCTCACCATAACCATTTTCTTGCAGCTTACTGCGAATATAATTTTCTAAGGTGCGATAGATTCTCCAGCCTTTATCGTGCCAAAAAACCGCCCCTACAGCTTCTTCTTGCATGTGGAATAGGTCTAGTTCTTTACCTAATTTACGATGATCGTTTTTCTCTAACTCTTCCTGCAGAATTAAAAAAGCGTCTAAATCTTTTTGGGTTAAGAATCCTACACCATAAACCCTTTGCAACATAGGTTTTTGAGAGTCGCCCTGCCAATAAACGCCAGAAACTTTGGTTAATTTAAAAGATTTCGGGATTCGGCACGTATTGTTAATGTGTGGACCACGACACAAATCATCAAAATTACCCTGCTTATAAAAGCTCACATAATCGTCTTCAATGCCCTGCAGAATCTCCACTTTAAAATTTTGATTATGAGCTTTATAAAGCATCATCGCCTCTGTGCGCGAAATTACTCGGGATTCTACCTCTTCACCCCTATCGATAATTTCTTTCATTTTTTCTTCAATGTGTTGCAAGTCTTCACTGGAAAAAGGATGAGGTGGCAGCGAATCGTAAAAGAATCCGTTTTCAGTGGTCGGACCTGTCGCCAGTTGCGTATCGGGAAACAGCTCCATAATCGCTTCACCCAGCAAATGCGCCATATCGTGCCGTAGCATATCTAATACCACATCTACATTTTTATTAGTGATAATTTCCACTTTAGAATTTTCTGTAATCGGCTTTTTTATATCCCATAATTCGCCATTAACGTAGCAAGCATAGGCATTTTTTGCTAAATTCGGACTGATTCGCATGGCAACATCCATACCACTTGGCGGATTTTCAAAGTCTAAACTTGAACCATCTAAAAGTGTAATTTTTATCATAATTTTTCAATAACCTTATTTGTGTATTAAGATATTATAATGTATAATATAACAAATAAAATAAAAAACAAAGGGTTGCAATGGAAAAATTCAAACTCAGTCTTAATCAAGTATATAAATCTTGTTCGCCGAATCTTTTTAAAAATGCTAAAGAAGTTCCCAATAAAAACCGAGTTGAGCAGAAAAGAGCCATAGAATCCATCAGTATGGGCGTAAATATCAATTCTTTTGGTTATAATCTTTTCGCCATGGGAGCCGACGGCATCGGCAAAAAAAGACTGATTTTAGACTTTCTTGCCAATAAAGCCAAAGAAAAAGCCATCCCTAAAGACTGGGTCTATGTGCATAATTTTGACAAGGAAGACGCACCAAACGCCATATCATTCCCTGCAGGCGAAGCAAAAGTCTTTAAAAAACACATTGACAGAATGATTGAGGATTTAGGAATCATTATTCCATCAATTTTTGAAGGCGAAGTTTATCGTAGTAAGATTCTTGAAATTGCGCAGGAAATTAGCACAAAACAGCAAAAAGTATTTGAAAAATTAGGTGAACAAGCCTTAGAAAGTAATCTTATTTTGGCTAAAACCCAAAGCGGCTTTTCTATTATGGCTGCCACCGAGGATAAAAAGCCCTATGCCGAAGAAGAATACAATAAATTATCTAAAGAACAACAAGAAAAAATATCCGCAAATATTAAATCTTTCCAACAAAAACTGGAAAAAGTTTTAAATGCACTGCCGCTGGGCGAAAAAGAAAAGCAAACTAAAATTGCGGCTTATAATGAAAAAATCATTGAAAAAACCCTCCGCCCGTTTGTTTCTAAATTAACAAAAAAATGGGGAAGTTCTAAAGAGGTGGTGGATTATTTAAGCCAACTACTATCGCATATTATTGAAAATTACCAAGTGTTTTTGCCAATTCAAAAAACTCCTTCATTGGATAAAAGGCAAGAAATTATTACGGAAATGCTGATTGAAAAGCAAATGAGCGTTTTTGAAGTAAATGTAATTATCGATAGAACTAAGGATGTTCGCGCTAATAAAGGTGCGCCCGTGGTTTATTTAGATAATCCTAATTACGGTAAATTATTCGGAAAAATTGAATACTCCACGCAAATGGGGACACTATCCACCGATTTTACCAACATTCGTTCGGGCTATTTACACCAAGCCAATGGTGGCTATTTAGTAATTAATGCCATTAAACTTTTGGAAGTGCCTATTTTATGGGAATCGCTGAAACAAGTTTTGAAAGATGGTAAAATTCAGTTTTTAACTCCTGAAAATACCCTTTATAATACCTCTATAATCAGCTTAGAGCCTGAGCCAATTCCTTTAGATATTAAAATAATTTTGGTGGGTGAACCTGATATTTATTATGCTCTATGGCAATACGATCCTGAATTTAAGGAATTATTTAAGATTGTGGCAGATTTTGATAATCAAATTCCGTATACCGAAGAGAATGCTTTGCTTTATTACGGTTATGTGAAATCGCTGATTAAAGAAAATAAATTGCGCGAATTTAACGATGAAGCCATTGCCAAAATTGTGGAATTAGGAGCAAGATTCGCTGATTCGCAAGAATTTTTAAGTGCGAATCTTTCTAAAATTAAGTCAATTTTAATTGAAGCTAATTATTTGGCTAAAAATAAAAAAATAAACATTATTACTACTGCAGAAATTATAGAAGCCTATAGAATGCAACGGGATAGGTCAGGTAAATTCTCGGAATCCATGGAAAAATTCATTAATAAAAAAATTATTTTAGTGGAAACCGGTGGCAGTGAGGTTGGACAAATCAACGGACTTGCTGTGTTCTCTATCAACGATTTTATGTTCGGACAACCGCAACGCATTAGTGCGAGTGTTTATAAGGGCAAAAACGGCGTGGTAGATATTGAACGGGTAGTAGCACTTAGCGGAGCCATTCATCATAAAGGTATTATGATTTTACAATCGTATTTGAATTCTCGCTTAGGGCAAGTGTATCCACTGGCTTTTTCGGCTAGTATTGTTTTTGAACAGTCTTATGGTCCGATAGATGGCGATAGCGCAACATCCACCGAGCTTTACGCTTTACTATCCGCCCTCTCAGGCGTGCCGATTAAGCAAAGTTTTGCGGTAACGGGTTCTATGGATCAAAAAGGGAGAGTGCAAGCCATTGGTGGCGTGAATCATAAAATTGAAGGATTCTTTAAAATCTGTAAAAATAAAGGTTTGACAGGCGAGCAAGGCGTGATAATTCCTAAATCTAACATTCCGGATTTAATGTTGGGCGGCGAAGTTAGAGAAGCCATTGAGAAAAATTTATTCAGCATTTATGCGGTAGAACATGCGGATGAAGGTATAGAAATTTTAACAGGAATGCAAGCAGGCGTGCCTGACGAGGCAGGAAATTATCCTGAAAACAGCATTTACGGCAAAATTCAAAAGAAATGGCTGGAGATTCCTGAAAAAAAACCTACAGATGTTAAACCGGCTGAAAATAAAGCAGTAGGTGGTAATTTTACTAAAATTATGTAGTTCCTACCAAAATTCCCCTTCGCTGGCGAAGGGGTGCCTCCGTAGGAGGTGGGGCAGTGGTAAAAAGTTTAATATTAATTCCACTACCTCGTCCGCTAAAGCGTCCACCCACAACGCCTAGCGAAGAGAAATATAAGTTGGAGAGGTCAAAATGAAACGAGTAATAATTCTAATGATGGATTCCCTAGGAATCGGCTATGCGGAAGATGCCGACAACTACGGTGATGTGGGCGCAAATACCTTAGGACACATTATTGAAAAATATCCAAATATTCAAATGGATAGTCTCAAACAGCTTGGCATGATTTCTGCCCTTAAACAAAGTAGCAGCCCATTTAAAAATCTTCCCGATACTACATTAAATCCTCATGCCAGTTATGGTTATGGGGTGGAAACCAGCAAGGGTAAAGATACTCCAAGCGGACACTGGGAATTAATGGGTTGTCCGGTAAATTTCGACTGGGGTTATTTTCATGGCAATCCTGTATTTCCTGTGGAATTATTAGAAACCATTTATCAAAAAGCAGGAATCAGTGGCTCACTCGGAAATTCTATCGCTAGCGGAACTACTATACTGGACGAATTCGGTGAGGAACATATAAAAACAGGTCTGCCAATTTTTTATACCTCCGCCGATAGCGTTTTTCAAATCGCTTGCCATGAAGAACATTTTGGGCTAGAAAAACTCTACGATTTATGCAAAATCGCTAGAGAAGAGCTATATAAATACAATATCGGTCGGGTGATTGCCCGTCCATTTTTAGGCGAAGTGCGCGGTGGGTTTAAACGCACAGGCAACCGTAAAGATTATTCCATTAAACCCCATGAAAAAACTCTGCTGGATGTGGCGGTTGCTAATGGCAAAACCGTGGTTGCCATCGGTAAAATTTCAGACATTTTCGCTGCTCAAGGTATTTCTAAATCTATTCATTCCTCGACACTTAAAAATTTATTTGATGATACATTATTGGCAGTCCAAAATGAAAAGGAAGCAGGCATTATTTTTACAAACTTTGTGGATTTTGATTCAGAATACGGACATCGTAGAGATGTGCGCGGATACGCTGAGGCAATTGAATACTTTAGCGGTCGCCTGCCAGAAATATTAAATATTCTGGGCGATGAAGACTTATTGGTAATAACTGCCGATCATGGTAATGACCCAACATGGGCAGGCACCGACCACACCCGCGAACATGTGCCGCTTTTAGTTTATAATAAAAAAATGGAAGGTAAAAATATCGGTAGAAGAGAGAGTTTTGCCGACCTTGGACAATCACTAGCTACATATTTGGAACTACCTGCCCTAAAACATGGTAAAACTTTTTTATAATTTAACACGCAACTAAAAGTGGATAGTTTGAGCTTTATATTAGGAGCAAGGAGCGAAGTGTATAATAATACATGAGCGATTTTGCGACAACATAGAAAGCCAAAATATCCACTTTTCAACAAGGAGATACAATAATGCCAACACCTCATATTAATGCTAAAGACAACGCCTTTGCTGAAACTGTCTTATTCCCGGGAGATCCACTACGGGCAAAATTTATTGCCGATAATTTTTTAGAAGGTGCAACTGAAATTACCAACGTTAGAAACATGCTTGGATTCACAGGAAACTACCAAGGCAAACAAGTATCGGTAATGGGTAGCGGTATGGGAATTCCATCATGCTCTATTTATGCTAAAGAATTAATTACGGAATATGGTGTTAAAAATATAATCCGTGTGGGTTCTGCGGGCGGATTAAGCGGCACCAAGTTGAGAGATGTGGTAATTGTGAACGGCGCATCTACAGATTCAGCAGTGAATAGACAACGTTTAGGTGGATTCGATTACGCCGCCACCGCAGATTTTGGCTTAACCTTAAAAGCCTACAATGCGGCACAATCTTTAAATATTCCTGCCTCCGTAGGACAATGTTTTAGTGCTGACCTGTTCTACACTCCTAATTTTGAGCTTTTTGCCACCATGGAGAAAATGAAAATTTTATGTGTGGAAATGGAAGCCGCAGGACTTTTCGGCGTTGCTGCTGAGTTTGGTGCGAATGCTTTGGCAATCTTAACCATATCTGACCACATCCGCACAGGAGAATCCCTCTCCAGCGAAGATAGACAAAAAACTTTTACGGATATGATGAAAATAGCTCTTGCTTGTGCTTAAATAAAGAAGGATATTCTCTATATAAACTTCTTTCCACTATAAAATAACCCTAAGGAATAATAATCTATATAAACTGAATTATGACATAACTAGAAATATCCACATGTAGGAAGATGTCATTGAGGTTTATATAGATTATTATTCCTTAGAGTTATTGGCTCTTTAACCACCAATCAACTTAGTCTTATTACTCTTTAACTCTCTTAAATAGGCAAAGAAAGCTACAGCATCCATGGGCATTCCCTGCAAAACATGATGTTTAAATTCTGCATTATTAAGATTCAAAAATGGATTGCAACGGAATTCAAACTCCAGCACTGTTGGTAAAGTCATATCATTTTCTAAAATGAAGCGTTCACGGTCGCCTAAATCAAAAAATCCCAGAGATTTTGTAAACATTAAATTAGACTTAGTATATTCGTGCGATGGAAAAACCAGAGTCTGCGGCGGCAAACCTTTCAGCACATTGAAGGAATTTACCATATCGCTGTTATCACCCTCAAAAACTCTGCCACAACCTAGTGAGAACAAGAAGTCTCCCGTGAAAAGCAGTTTATCGTTTTCAAAATAAAAAATAATATGGTCGGCACAGTGTCCGGGAGTGGCAAGAACCTTAATATTCTCACCCAATAAATTTAAAACCTCTCCGCCTTCTGTTTCCATATCTAAATGCGGTAATCTTTCTTTAAAGTGTTTGTTGCCAACCACAATCGCACCTGTTGCTGCTTTCAGCTGGTCTAACTCACCGATATGGTCTTCATGGGCATGGGTAATTAAAATGTATTTTAAATCTAGGTGCTTCTCTTTTAAAAACTTTATGATGGGAGCCGCCTCGCCGCAATCTATGATAATTGCCTCGTTTTTTTCGTTGTAAATTATCCACGCATAATTATCTTTTAATATTTTCGTAAAAGTCCATTGCATTTATAAATTCTCTAATTTAAACTTAATTATTATATAATTATAGCATTAAAATGGTAAAAAAACTACTTTCTCTAAGAAAAACTATATCCAACATAGATAAGCAAATTTTTAAACTGCTTAAAAAAAGGAGTTTCGTGATTCCTAAGGTTAAAATGGTTAAGAAATCTTGGGATTATAAAATCGCTTTTAACAGAGAAGTGTCTCAGGCGAAAAAAATCGCCGCCACTGACTTCGGCTTATACGACAATATTTTTATGCAAAAAATTTGGCGAGAATTAATTTCAGCAACTCTATATATTGAAGGTGGCTTGCGGATTCTGATTTATAAAGATTTTAACCTGTGGGAGCTAACCAAAGACCACTTCAGTGGCGGTGCTAATTTAGACCTTAGCGAAGACATAGTATTTATGCTGGATGAGTTAGTTAATAAAAGGTGCGAGTGTATAGTTTTGCCCGAGTTAAGCGATTCCCCCATCAATTGGCAAAACTTACTCAATGAGCCAAAATATGCTAAGGTTAAGGTTAATCTTAAATTACCTTTTTTTAAGGATATTAAAACATTCGGAGATAAACAGGGGTTGGTTTTATCGTTATCTCCCGATGTTATTATAGAAGATTAAAACATATAGCCAACCTTAGCATTAACAGAGTAGCCATTGCGGACACCAATATAATACTTACCACCAAAGCCTACATTAAAGCTGGAGCCACGGCTAAAACGTGAGGCTCTCTCACTAAAGGTTTGCTCATAACCTGCTTCCAGAATGCTGGTGCCACCTTTTATTACAGGAGCCTCTATTGCAGTGTTGAGTGCTGGGTTAGATGCTGTTGCCTTAGCCTCCCCATTTAGTTCTTGTTCATAGGCATAGCCAACATAGCCAACTAAATATTTAGCCCGCAAGCCTGCTACTGCTCGTGAAGACATAACATCGGCAAAATTTATCTCTTCCTTAGAATCTAAAACTACCTTACCACCTTGCTGCATTGTTGCTAAATACTTAACGTATTCATTCAATGTGAAGTTATTGTTTATATTCTGCACTAGTCCTGCTCCAACATGTCCGCCGTAATATAATGAGCCTATGTTGTATTTAGCAGCCACTGAATAGTCTGCCTTATAGTCGGTTATTATATAACCACCTCTAGCAGACACATCTACATACATAAAATCAAAATTTAGTCTACCAAGCACACCTGCACCCGCATAGGCATTACTACCATCGCCTTTTACTGTTGAATCCTTAAACTCATTGTAAGTATTATGTTTACCGCCACCTGCTTCTAAAAAGGCTCCCCATATGTAGTTATCAATTTTACTACCTAAGCCTAATATTAAACTACCGCTTTGAACATCAACATGTGAACCACTGTTTAATCGGACAGATTGAGCAGAAAGGCTTGAAAACATTCCATTGCTACCCTCTTGCAGAGAAGAATCCAGTGCGCTTAATCCACTGTCTGCTACTAAATCGGCTCCGCTAATCAACATGCCCATGGAAGATAAATAGCCCTCAGATAAAGCCTTGGTTTCTGGATTTAAACGTCCTGCTTCATTACCGTTATCACCGCCATCTCCACCTCCTCCTGTGCTAGTATCATCTTTTATTTTTGCATATAAACTACCGTCATCTACCAGTAGCTCCCAGTCGTATAGCATGGTGGCTCCTGCCCGCATGGTATTGTTGGCTTGAGTAATTCCTTTGCCACTCATGTTTGATACCAGCCATAACTTATCACCAGCTTGTAATGGTCTTGAATTTTCTTTTAAATACAGCCCAATTACGCTATTATCCATATTTATAATCTCCATTGCTTGCAACATTGGTGTTATGGTTGTGTTGTCTGTATAAAAGTTGTAGTTATCAAAACCTTCTACTCTTAAAGCATTAATGTTGGTTTCTAAATTTAAGGTATTGCCTGAAACTCTACCTCTTTGGGCGAATCCGCCATATAAATACACGTTTGATAGATTTACATTACCTGATATGTTTATTGTGTTATTTATTACATTGGCGTTAGAAGCAACATTACTATAACCACCGTATATACTGCCCGAAAATGTGCCATTTTCTATGGAAACAGTATTGTTAGAGGCTTCAAAAGTTATAGTCAAATTATTAGGGTTATCTGCGTAGCCTCCGTAGATAGTGGTATTCTTAAAATCTCCACCTTGTATGTTGATATAGTTATTAGTAGCAATACCTCCACTGCCTCCATATAAGGTAGATTCTGTGAAAGTTGCATTGCCTGAAATATTTATATCGTTGCCTGTTGCATTATAACTGTCTGCATAGCCTCCTATCAAACTACCGCTAAATGTGCCTCCACTCAGGTTTATTGTATTGTTTTTTACTTGAATAGTAGTAATATACGATTGTTTAGCAGTATTCTTCCAATATCCACCATATATATTTCCTGTATGTGATGTATTTGTTATGGATACAGTATTACTGGAAATTTCATAATCTCCTACAGGTAAAACTACATTAAAACTACTTATTCCTCCTGCTGTATTAGTATTAATTATTTGGGAATCTTTTATTTCTAAAAAATTATTTGTTATTTGTTTCGCCCTACCATTTCCACCATAAACAGAACCCTTATTTAAAGTAGTTTTATCTAAATATATAAAGTTAGAATCTATTATACTATTAAAAGAAGATTGTAGGCTCAATACACCATATACGCTTCCAATTCTGGCATTTTTAATATAAACTTTGTTATTTTTTAATATGCCTTTACCTATTCCTGTATATTCTGCTACTATTGTAATAGTGTTTTCGTAAGTAGCCTCAATACTACTTAGTGTTGCAAAATCTACATTTACAATATTATTATCCATAGTAATATCTTGGGAGCCTTCAGCACTTCCTGCACTAACACTGAATACATAACTAAGACCTGACGTAATATTTACAATATTTCCACTAACCTCTTGAGCTGTAGAGGACTTTGCCCCAACTATAGCGATAGAATCCATTGTTTCACCACTACCATTCTCTTGACCAAAGAATACGTGTTGATTTATATTTACAACATTATTATTTGGGTCTAATGTGGGCATGTTATTACTATCGGCGTTTCCGTATAAATTGCCATCAGTATCACCCCAAGACGTAACATTAGTTGTTTTACCTGCATATGCAGGTATAGCAGATAATAGTATTAAAATAATAATTATTTTATTCATAAATTTCCTAAAAAATATAGCTAAGTTTTATTTGGGAAAAGTCTGTCAAGACTTTTCCCCTTTTAATAGCCTATTAAAAGGGTTTGGAGGGATGAAAGGCTCAGAGTTGTTGAAAACTTCGTTTACACAAATGAGCAATAAAATTGCGTGATATTGGATAATTTTAATATTGCTTATTAAAATTCACAATACAATCGGCTTGAAATAAATCTGCATTGTGGCTGATTACGGCTAAATTGATATTATATTCTTTATGAACATGTAAAAGCAGTTCTACAATGTTTGTGCTACTGGCATTATCTAGGTTTGAGGTAGGTTCATCTAGCAGCAGCCATTGAGGTTTTAAGAGCAGAATCCTGATAATTAAAACTTTCTGTTTTTCGCCTGTGGATAATTCATGGGGATATTTTTTTAAGAGTTTTGTGGATAGTTTTAAATCTAGAAAAATTTTGATGATTTCTTTGGTATCTGTTCGCCGATTAAAGCGGTTTTTATTGCGCACTCTTAATGCTTCTAAAAGAATTTTTAAAACTGTGCATAATGGTGAAATTGCAGCATTTTGTGCTAAAAAAGCTGCTTTTTCGCCATTTTTCAGCAAAAATTTATGAAAATTCCTTAAATAAGTTGTTTTACCAATTCCGCTTTCGCCTATTATTAGTGTGAGTTTTGATTTTGCCAAAGTATCAAAAAATGGCACATTATACGGGATATAGGGTGTTGACTGCCAATATGGCTGTATGCAATCACCCATATATCTAATCCTTCCACCCAAAGACAAAGCAAAGTTCTGATTATGCGTAATCACCGTAATATCACACTTTTGTAGTTTTAACACTGCACTTAAAGACTCTTGATTTTTTTTATCTAAAAAAGCTGAGGGTTCATCTAAATAAATATGTTTAGCTCTACGCAAAAATATAATCAACAAGGCTAACCTCTGCAGCTCTCCTGCGGAAAATTCGTAAGGATAGCGGTGCAGACTGTTTTCTAAATACTGCAAATTCAGCCCTGCAAAATAATACTGAAAATCTGCCATCTCAAACTTCATTTCAAAAATTTGGCGGTGGATGGTCTGCAGTGGATTAAACACTTGCCCAATTTCCTGCGGCAGGTAAGCAACATCTGCTATGTTTTCACCTGCCAGCAAACTTTTTAAATATGTAGTTTTACCAACGCCACTCGCTCCCATGATAATTTCAATCATGATATTTACTCACGTTAAATATCCCAAGCAAGCTCAACAATAAAACTATTAAAAAACCGCAGGATGACAGCAAAATTAAAGGAAAATTTAAATAATTAACGCCCTCCACAATTAAACTGCCTGCTCCCGCTTGCGAAAGCCCTAAAAAATCTAACGCACTAAGACTTGTGGCAAATAAAATTAATACAAAAGGCAATAAGTGTTTGGTGTTATGATAAACATTGGGGAAGATATGAGCAATTAAAATCCTTGCAGGGCTATAGCCAATATCTTGCATTTGCTTTATGTAGGAGGCTGTAGATACACTCAACGCCTGCACTCTTATGTAAGGCAGCAAAAAAGTCCAGTTAATAAGTAGTAGAAGTAAACCAAGACTGAAAATATTCAACTCCCACCAGCCGCCTACTAAAATTATTATGAAGAAAAATGGAATGGAAATAACCACCTCATAAATCCTTTGGATGGCAAAATCATATATTCCCCGCAAATAGCCCTGTGCTGAGCCTAAAAATATCGCCAACGCAAAAGATAGCCAGCCAAAACCAAGCATAATAAAAATATAAACATTGCCGGCAAAAAGTGTGGCGAATATATCGCGACCATACGAGTTTGTGCCTAGCCAATGCTTTGCGGAAATTCCTAAAAATGGCTGGTAGATTTGGGAAGTATCCTTAAAAAAGTAGAAAACTCCCAAGCAAAAATACAGCAATAAAACGATTTTAGAGAGTTTTTTCATACATTTTTAACCGTTTATCTATTTTTATAATAAAAATATCGTTTAAAAGCCTTAGAAATAATCCCAAAAAGGATAGGATGTAAATTAAAGCCAACACCACAGGATAATCTTTATTGTTAATACTTTCAAACATCAGCAAACCTATGCCATCCAGCGAAAATAAAATTTCTACAAATAGGTTGCTGCCAAAAAGAATTGCCAAAAAAATGCTTGAGAAATCGGATAAAAATATTAATAAAAAATTCTTTAGAAGATGGTTTTTAAATAAAACTCCAGCACCTAGTCCTTTATATTGCGAGAAAATATAGTAAGTCTTTTGTTTTTGGCTTAGGAAAATATTTTTCGCTAAAAGTGTCATAAATAACAAGCCACTTGCCGAATTTATCAGTATTGCCATCAACATATTGCCATTTTTAAAAATTAAAAGACTGAGGCTCGCCAAAACAAAGCTGGGAATAATATACAAAACTACTAAACTTGTTATTACAAGCCTGTTGATTTTAAAATATCCTAAGGGAACTGCAATCATATATATTAAAAGTGTTGAAAAAAATCCTAAAGTAATGGAAACAGGCATTTTAGATAAAATAATTTTGGAAACAGATTTATCAGAAAAATAACTTTTGCCGAAATCAAAAAACAAATAATTAACGGCAGTTTTAAAAAATTGCACAACTGCGCTTTCATCTAAGAAAAAATGCTTTTTAAGTTGTGCGAGAGTTTCGGTGTCTAATTTCGCACCCGTAGGATTATTTTCTAGGGTTAAAGTCGCAACCTCAAATGCACCAATCTTTATACTCCGCAAAATGCTAAAATTCACTAAAATAATGCAAAAAAGCGTCAAAAATATAAAAATTAAACGATAAAACAGGTATTTTTTCATTTATTTATGCCACCATAAATAAATAGAAAAGGCTTGTTTGGGATTATAATCCAGCCAATCTTTGTAGATATATTCCTCGGCAGTTTCATAATACAAAGGAATATAAATATAAGCCTGCTTAAGAGTTAAATCTAATTGTTGTAGGGCATTTGTATCCTTTTGTGAGGTGATTTTCTTAATTAACAATTCCACCTTATCATTCGCTATATGCGAATAATTATATTCGCCCCCAACACTAAAATAAGAAATTAGCTCATCCTGAGGAAAGTAAGAAAAAACTAGGCTTTCCATAATAATATCGTAGTTATTAGCTTTTACTTCCGCTAAATAGTCATAAAAAGGTAAAATACGATAGTCTACATTAAAGCCCATTTGCCGCAAATTATTAATAAAATCTTGAGAAATTTTATAATCTTCCTGTGATTTAAACAAAATTTTTAATTTAATATTAGTTCCACTACCCCGTCTACCTACGGTAGCCACCCCTTCGCCAGACAAAGGGGATTTTAGACTCGCTTCATTAGGAAAAACAAAACTGCTATCTTTAAAATCGGTATTTTCAAATAAACTTTGCAGCCTTGCGTGATTTTCGTGTAAAAAATAATCGGCTATTTTTTGATAGTTATAAGCTCCGACTACGGCTTCTCTTAAATTAATATCATTTAAAACCCTTGTAGTGTTCAAAAAATACGCCTTAAAGGTTGGAATATGCGTCTGCCTTTTCAAAAATATTTTATCGTTCAAACCTAATTTATCTGTAGGAGACTTCTTCTTAAAAGTAATTTCACCATTTTTATATAGCCTATCTAGCTGTGATGGCGTTTTTACATAATGATAATAAATCCGTTCAAAATTAAAATAACCCTTGCGGCTAGGCAAATCTGCCCCCCAATAATGAGGATTTTTTTTATAAACTATCAGATTCCCTGCCTTATATTTTTCTACAAAATATGCGCCACCTGTGATAGGGATATTCAGGCTTGGTGCAATAAAATCAGCCTCTGAAGAGGCATAAATAATCGGCAAAGACACTATGAGTTTAAAAAGATTTTCATCATATTTACTTAGCTCAAACTCAACAGAATAATCAT
Organism: Alphaproteobacteria bacterium; assembly: GCA_031274895.1. Taxonomy (GTDB): domain Bacteria; phylum Pseudomonadota; class Alphaproteobacteria; order WRAU01; family Hepatincolaceae; genus WRAU01. The sequence continues at coordinate 4,383 of JAISPM010000014.1, read as the reverse complement.
TAATTTTTTTGATGCTTTTAACATCCATTAACTTAGCTTTAAAATACGGAATCCCAAACTTTTTTATGACTTCAAAAGTATAAATAACATCATATGCTGTAATTTTTTCACCATTGCTCCATGTGGCTTTTTTATTAAGATTAAAAATAATTTTATTACCAATAATTTTGTAATTTTCTGCCAAAAGCGGTTGAAATTCACCAATTTTATCTAAATTTTCCACCATTAGGCTATCATAAACCAAAAAATAATAATCTTCAGGATTCACACCAACCAAGGAATAAGGTGTAAAATTATTGAAACTTCCTACTACTCCTAATTTTATTTCATCGGCATAAAGCCCAGAGCCTAAAAATAGTAGAAAAATAATTAGTGTATGATATAATTTAAGCATTAAAAACTCCTCACATCCATTAAATATTATAGGAAATTATGACAAAAATAAATCCAATTATTGTAATCCCAAGTAGACTGTCCGCCACGCGCCTGCCAAATAAGCCGCTTAAACCAATTAACGGCATTCCGATGATTATCCATGTGGTGCGCAGGGCATTAGAAGCCGATGTGGCTCCTGTGTTAGTTGCGGCAGGCGATGTTGAAATTCTTGAACTATTGCACGATTATAATGTGGAAGGCATTTTAACCAATCCTGCTCTGCCTTCAGGCACCGATAGAATTAATGAGGCATTAAATAAATATGACGCAGAAGAAAAATACAACATGGTAATTAATCTGCAGGGTGATTTACCAACCGTAGAGAAAGACTGCATTGTTGATTGTCTAGATATTCTTAGTAATTCTGAGCATGATATGTCCACGGTGGGTGTTAAATTATCTGCAGACTCTGCAGATATTCAAAATCCTAATGTTGTAAAAGCCATTGTAGATTTTAGTGATGGTGCTATCGGCAAAGCCATCACATTTAAAAGAAATGTGAATGAGACGGAAGCAACGGATTGCTACCATCATATCGGCATTTATGGCTATCGCAGAGATGTGTTAAAGAAATTTACCTCTCTACCACCATCACAAAATGAAATCACCAATAAACTAGAACAATTGCGCGCCCTTGATAACGGCATGAGTATCGGCTTTAAAGCTGTCAACACGGTGCCAATTGGTGTAGATACAGCCGAAGATTTAACCAAAGCCGCCGATTATTTAAAACTTCTTGGTAAGTAGTGTTTAAAGTCCCCTCTCAAAGGCGAAGGGGTGCCTCCGTAGGAGGTGGGGTAGTGGGATTAACTCTTAAATATTGCGAAGCAATTAACTTTATGTTATACTAAAATTGGCAAGTTGGACGCGATACTTGAAAAATCGGTCAGGTTGGAAACAAAGCAGCCGTATTGAGTTTTCGTGGGTCAGCTTGTCAATTATTGTAAAGAACATCGCATGCAAGATAATCAAACCTATATCAATTTAGCACGAAAATATCGCCCGCAGGTAATTGCCGATTTAATCGGGCAGGAAGCTCTTGTGCAAACCCTTGAGAATGCTTTTAAGCTAAATCGGGTGCATCATGCTTTTATGTTGACCGGTGTGCGTGGAACGGGCAAAACCACCACCGCTCGTATTATCGCCAAAGCCCTTAATTGCACAGGGGTTGACGGCAATGGAGGCATTACTTTAAATCCATGTGGTGTGTGCGAGTCTTGTGTTTCTATTAATAATGACAGCAATATGGATGTGCTTGAGATGGACGCCGCCAGCCGCACAGGTGTAGACGATGTCCGCGAAATTATTGAAAATGCTAAGTATAAGCCTGTTAGTAGTCGTTATAAAATTTTTATAATAGACGAAGTTCACATGCTTTCTAAAAATGCCTTTAATGCCCTACTAAAAACGCTTGAAGAACCGCCTGCACATTTAAAATTTATTTTTGCCACCACCGAAATTAGAAAAGTGCCAATCACCGTGCTTTCTCGGTGTCAGCGGTTTGATTTAAAAAGAGTTTCAGTGGCAGAGCTATCGCAACATTTGGCAAAAATTTGTGGACTGGAAAGCGTTAGTTTTGATGAAGAGAGTCTATTCTTATTGGCAAAAAGTGCGAATGGCTCGGTGCGCGATAGCTTGTCGCTGCTTGACCAAGCAATTGTTTATGCCGATAGAAATTTAGTTGCCGCAAAAATCATAGAAATGCTTGGTGTTGGAGCCAAAGAAGATATTTACAATTTATTTTTAAGTGTAGTTAATAAAGATTCTGCAAAAACCTTTGAGCTATTAAATATGCAGTTTTCTAAAGGGATTGAGCTAGACCTACTGCTGGAAGATATGCTGGAAATTTGCCATAATGCTTCCGTGATTAAAATTACCAGTAATCCTAAGTTTTTAGACTCTTCGGAAGTTGAGCGCAATAAGGCAATTGAAATTGCCGAAACCTCAGACTTGCCCTCTCTTGTAAAGTTATGGCAAATAATTATTAAGGGTATTAAGGAAGTTAAAGATTCAGGAAATTCCTTGATTTTCGCCAACATGGTATTTACTAAAATGCTACTGGTTGCTGATTTGGGCGATGTGGGTAAAATGATAGATTTCTTGAAATCTAGTGAAAAAAAAAATCTAACTTCTAACCCCAAAGTGGTGAATACATTGCCACAACCTCCTGCTCCACAACCAGTCCCTACTGTTGCACCAATTATACCACCACAACCTGTGTCCGCACCAACACCTGTGCATGCAACCACAAAAACACAACCGCAAACTCCGTTTGACGATGTGCCACCACCATCCATGGAAGACTATGGTATGCCTGCTCCACAACTACCAAAGGAAGAACCACAGATATTTGAGCAAAAAACTAATACTTCTGTGGAATCAAATACCGAGCAACAAATAAAACAAGAAGTCTCCCGCCTTTTCCCAAGCGCTGTTTTTGTTGGTAAGGAAAATGCTTAATTATAAATAAAACACACCCTTATTGATATTCGCCCAAGTGGTATAGAAGTCTTGGAAGTGCTTGTGCGGGGAATCCTTTAGGAAGTCTAGTATATCGCCGATGGCGGTGTTGTAGGTAGTTGTGGTAATTTTGCCTGTGTGCAGGATGTATCTTAAATACACTAAATAAGTATTTAATACATCTGTCTCGCAATAGTTTCTTATATCCTCCAGTTGACCACCATCAAACATGGTAGATACATTAGAGCCATCTACCCCAAACTTTCCCGGAAAATCTAAAATAGAGCAGACCTCATTCAGTTTTATTCGTGCCGATAAGCCGAAGTCAGAAAGCACATCCAGCAAATCGCCATGCCAATTACTGGCATAACGGTTAGAATAACTTTCGTATTTGTTGCCACTATTATGGAAAAAATCGCCCGTGATACCATATTTCATAGCGCGATATTTTAACACCGGAATATCAAAACCTTTTCCATTAAAACTAATAATTCGTGGCTTTAGTTTATCTATTGTCGCAAAAAAGCCTCTAATTAAGTCTTTTTCGGTAGAATTAACATCACCACCGCTACGAATTTCTTTAAACTTAATAATTTCTTGTCCGTCGCCTGTGTAGTCAATACTTGCCACCAAAAAACTAATCGCCACAACCTTATGAAAAGGCTGCCGTAGAAAGTCATTTTTACCATCCGTGATTTTTAAATGATACTGCGCTAGGGCTTCCCGTCGTTTTTCTAGGCTAGATAAATCTGCAGAATCTTCACCAATTAAATTAAAAGCAGCGATATCGTCAGGAATTGTTTCAATATCAAATATAAAAAGATTTTTCGGCTCAAAAAATTGCATAGCTTTTATTTTCTCCCTGCGGGGCAGTGGATACCTCTCCAAGATGGGATGACGAATAACTTTACCATCTAAAAATTATATTCGCTCCCGCAGAATATATCGGGCTGGTATGATTCATGAATCTTGATTTTGCTTGAAAATCTAACCCTAATGGACCCCAAATCGGTAGGTCGTAGCCAACACCCAATGTATAAGCAATCCCTTTATCGCAGGTAATTAAAATATTACAAATGGCATCAACACTGCTTGGAATCACCGCACCGCTATCAAAACCTACATTTTGAGCGTCGTTTATGAAGTTATTTAAAGCTGTTTCATTTTTAAGTAAATTTTCGATTTTATCACGGCTATCCACCTGCGAAGTTAGGTGTTCATTGCCCGGAAGCACTTGATTAATAAAGTTCACCAAACCACTGGGATTATTAGCTAAACTATTAATGGTGCTTTGGAATCTCGGGTCAGCCATTAACTGTTCCGGAGTTTTACCACTATCAACCACGGAGGCTAAGTAAGAAAGGTCTTGCAGATTGCCACGCAATTTTACCCGCAAACCATAACCAACTCCACCGATGGCATAAAAGCCTCTGGGTTTACCGAAATCATACATTAAAGTCAGCGAACCTGTGGTAGTGTTAGTAAACC
>JAISPM010000135.1 GCA_031274895.1 Alphaproteobacteria bacterium | reverse complement strand
TTTGTGGTGGCAACTTTTATGCGCTTTAGAGATAATGAATACAGCGTTACGGCAAAATCTTCACAGTTATTAAATGCGCCCGGCGATAGAACCATGTTTATAATTGCCATGATGAGCTTCCATATCGCCATAATCATTATTATTTTAGGGCATTTGGGCGGATTTTTAACGCCTCGTGAAATGTTTCTTTGGGCAGGCATTACTGACGAAATGCACGCGGAAATCGCCCATTTAATTGGCGGCACCGCCGCTGTGGTTTGCTTTTTAGCCATGTTGTATTTAATAAAAAGAAGATTTTTCAATAAAAGAATTTCTGCCACCAGTTCTTTTGGCGATAAAGCAGTTTTGCTAGTAATTTTCGTGCAGTTAATATTGGGCTTTATCACAATATTTTATAAAAGTGCAGTCCAACCTGCAGAAAAAGTTGTGCTGTTAGGACACTACTTCCAAGGCATTGTTATGCTGAACTTCTCTGCCTATGAGTTTGTGCTGGATATGCCGATAATAACACTATTACATATTTTCCTAGGCTGGACAATAATTTTACTAATTCCTTTCACCCGCCTAATCCATGTGGTGCATAATTATATCAGAGTTCATGCTTAGGTTGTAAACAAAAAGCAAGAGAGTGGGATAGTGTTTTAGTTTCCATGCTGTAATGCGCATAAGTCAACTAAAACACTATCCCACTCTCTTGCTTTTTGTTATGTGTGAGAGGTAGGGGATTAAATAATCCTTGACAATCAGTTATAATCATTAAATAATATAAATGTGGGTCTCGAAGCCCATATTTTTACACGTCATATATCAACTTCGCTTTGTTAATATATGTTTTCTCATATATTTATATATGGGCGGGAGAGCAGAGAATACAATACCTAGCAATAGGAAATAATCTCACTCTCCGCGTGTAGAGTTTCGAGTCTCCCGCCCTGTATATAAGCATATTAGAGAGAGACCAGCCATGAGTAAGCCTGAGCTAGAACACTACGATATAAAACAAAAATTCAACAGCCTTTTATATTACTCCACAGAACTTATTAAGCAATATGATGATTTACTGCTAAAAATTAAAAATGAAGCTGAGGATTCCTCACCGATTCATGAATTAATAGCAGAGCATTCTAACAAAATAGAAACGAAAAAGCGATGTATTGTTTCCATAAGTCATACCTTTAGACGTTTTTATAAAATTTACGATGTGGAAAAATGTCTTAAAAAACAATAATTGTATATGGAAATTTTTATGGTATAATTAAATACCAAAATAAAGTGAGGAAACTTATGGATATAGAAAAATTTGAAAAAAGTTTCATTAAATTTTTAACCGAAGACATAGAAAAATTTGATATTGTTAAAGAAACTTTAGAAAAAGGCTATCCTGCTACATATACAGATGAACAAGGCAGACTTATAAAAGAATACCCTAATGGTAAAAAGTTTTTAGTAGGGTTTAACCCAACTACTAAAAAAACCTTTGATGGTGAAGAGATTCATGACTAAGTATCAGTTATGGATAGTTGCAGGTCCTAATGGGAGTGGTAAATCTACTTTAGTTGCTAAGTATCTTCCCATATTTAAGGATAGAATTGAGCTGATTAATCCTGATAATATTGCTCGGGAATTAGCAGAAGACCCAAGATACCCAAGTCTTGCCGTGCAATTGCAAGCAGGAAAAGAAGTTCTATTAAAGCAAAAGTCTATGTTAGAGAATAAACAGTCTTTTATTATAGAAACCACCTTTTCAGGTAAACATGAAATAAACCTCCAAAAACAAGCACAAGAGTTAGGATATAAAACTAATTTAGTGTTTATTGGTATAAATAATGTTTTGGGTAATATAAATAGGGTAGAAACCAGAGTGCAACAAGGCGGACACTTTGTCAGTGTTGAAGATATAACAAGAAGATACACCCGCTCCTTTGAAAACCTAAAAAATAACTACCAAAATTTTGATAGAGCTTTTATTTTTGATAACTCTTATAAAACCAACATCCTTAAATTATCACTAGAAGATAATAACATAAAATTCCAAGCTAAAGACCTGCCGAATTGGGTGGTTAATAGTATATCTCTCTAAATATGTAAATAATTTTTCTGTTTAATAAAATAATAAATTGTGCTAAAATTTCAACTAGAAATAGAATCTGATATATTAGATTAAAAAAAATTTTGCTTAAGATTGGGAATTAGTTAATGCTAAATTTAGATGTTATCCAAGATATAACTTCTATTATAAAATTAATAAGTGGTTTGCAAGTATTTATTTCTTTATCAGTCGGTATCTCTATATATTCTTTTAATAATAGTATTAAAGATAAAAAAAAGAAAACAAGTAATATTAAAACTCAAGATAATTATCATAACAATAGTATAAATAATTATACCCCCCCATATCCATATGAGAAGCCAAAAGAAAAGTGGGTGCAAAAACATCCTATTTGTTCTGGTATTATTGCAAGTATTTTGTCATATATAATTATAGAGTTATTTAAATTTGGATATAGCTATTTTTTTTCAAAACCTCAGCTACCTCCTGAGCCGCAACCTCTTATTCAAGAAGTTTCTTGTAAATACTCCATTCCATCTAAAAATCATGGCTATGCCATAGCTACTTATAAAACAGAGATTAGGGATTCAAAAACCAATGAAATTATAAATGAACCAATATGTGAGCCAAAAGAAGAAATAAAAATAGAAACTGAAATATGCAGCACAGAGGAAGATTTACAACAAAATCCATCATTATGGTATGGAAGAATAGAATTTATTAAGGATAAGTTTGGAAACAAACAAACTATTAAAAATAGTAAATGCTATGATTATCCTATACAGGTTATACGCCAATTTAGATTTAATGAAGAAAAATGTCCGTCAATACCTAATGGAAAAATGATTAGTATTCGTGCTGATGGTTATATTCTAAATCCTAATACTAATAAAGAAATACCATTATCAGAGTGTGAAGATAGAGGTGAGGCAGAATTATTTGTAAAATTAGATGTTTGTTATCCTAGCGAAAATGTTGTTAGAGATAACCCTGAAAAAGAAAAAATAACCTATTATATTGGTAAGCGATACTATATAAAAGAAGATGGAACGCCTCAATATATTGCTACAGATGAAAAATGTCCTGAGTTAAAAGAATATGGAATGCCATATAAAACAACAGATAAAGTGATACATTATAATGCTACTAGAAAAAAAGATGGCTATAGCCAAAAAATTACTCATTACAATATAGAGTTACCATCTTCGCAAGGTAAAGAAACCGAAGAAATAAGGGAAACATTTTTAAGAGAAACTCATCAAAAATTGAAATCAGATAAAGCAGATTGTGGAGTTGTTGGTAAGATAGGCTCTCTTAAAAAATGTGTTATAGTTAGCGATATTTATAGCAGACCAGATGGTAAAAGGTATGTTATAAAAGAAAGAATGACAGAGAAGCTGGGGGTGTTTTCACAAGTCAAGGAATCTGCCCTATTACTATTTAAATTGCCTAAAAGATAGATTAGTTATTTAGATTTATCCAAACGCAGCCAACCCCTAACCATCTCAACATACTCCTCCTTAGTTTTTAGGGGATACTGCCAAAATATTAATTG
>JAISPM010000101.1 GCA_031274895.1 Alphaproteobacteria bacterium | reverse complement strand
AATAAAGTATTTGTATAAAATAGTATAATGGTCAGGAAAGGGTTAAGAGATAACTTTGTTATAGTTTATGTTGGTATATAGTTAGTTCTATATACGGTTGAATGTAAAGCAGGGAAGTTATGTATCACATTATGCCTATTGACTTCATTTAAAAATAAAGGTCTTTAATTAAACTATTGTCATTGCCGATAAGCGGCTGGGTTGCTTATTGGGGTGATTCTGCAATGTGCAGAATGCCATCTATTAGTTAATGCGCTGTTTAAAAAAGTAGCTTGGTGGTAGTGTTGGCATATTGGGGTAGCACTATATCAAATCTTCAAAATCCCCTAGAAGCCTAATCAATACGGACAAATTCTATAATATTATTGGAATTACCTGTCTGCTTTTTAGCTCTGGCTTTACTTTTAGCCGTCGCTGCCGCTTGAATATTCTTTTTTGCTTTGGCTGAGAGTCGGCTGCCGTCATACATAATTGGGATGTTTAGGTTCAATGATTTATCCGAAAAATTAACAATCGCTTTAAATGGCACGAATAAATCGTATAACTTATTACTAAAGCTCAGGCTCACGAAAAAGCCTTTGGCAACCACTTTTAGGTTCTCAAACTGGTTTTCCAGCACGATGGTAATAGCCTCAGGATATTGCTCCAGCAGAAAGTCCGGTAAAATCGCTTCCTTATCTTGGGTAATAAAGCTAATGTAAAAGCTGTGTTTATGAACGCCGAATGTATGGGTCTCTGCTAATTTGGTGATAGCTTTTCTAACCACCTCAATGGAGGCAAGAGACACGGATTCAGCAATCCAAGTGGTAAAATCAAAGGGGTCTTTTTTCATATTTTTAATTTATAATATGGATTCAAAAAAATGGATAGCTTCTGTTGCCGGGTGCTATCCAAACCCCTAAGCTCTTAGCGTTTAGAGTGGGAGGCAAAACCTCCGACAACTAAGCTGCGTAAGCTACTGCCTGATTGTTATCATTGGCATTTATAAAAGTAACCCGATAACGGTGGAATCATACCGTAAGAAGCTCTATTTTTCCTACCCTGTCGAAGCTATATCACCCCCTTAAGGAAATGCCACATGTTTAATGGTGGAGGTGTCGGGTACTGCCCCCGAGTCCAAAATAGTAATTACATAGAGGTTTATCTTAATATCACCGAAGTGCATCTATATTATAATGGAAATTTTTTAAAAAAACATATATATTTATAAAAACGTAAAATAAAATGTTAAAAGCCATGAATAGAACCAAAAGTGATTCCCTAGATAAATACCTGCAACAAAGCATTCCCTGTTTAGATAAGGGTTTTGTAAGGCTGGTAGATTACATGGGCAGTGACAGCAGTATAACCCAAGCCGCAAGAGTATCCTACGGAGCCGGCACCAAAACTCTGAACGATGATACCGCACTTATTCGCTATCTGCTGCGCCACAAACATACTACGCCCTTTGAAATGTGTGAAATTAAACTGCATATCAAAGCTCCAATCTTTGTAGCACGGCAGTGGTTAAGGCATCGCACGGCGAATGTGAACGAATATTCTGCCAGATACTCCATCATGGAGCATGATTATTATCTGCCAAAGACGGAACAGGTTTGTTATCAGTCTAAGTCTAACAAGCAAGGCAGAAGTGAAGTAATTAGTGAGCCATTAAATGCGGAAATCAGAGGTAAAATTCAAGATATTACGGAAAAATCCTTTGAAATATATGACGGATTTATATCTGAAGATGTCAATCTCGCTAAAGAAATTGCGCGAGGCGTTCTTCCCGTTAATGTTTACACACAATTCTATTGGAAAATTGACCTGCATAATCTGCTGCATTTCTTAAAGCTACGGATTGACCCCCATGCCCAATATGAAATCAGAATTTATGCTGAAGCGATTTTAAGTCTTGTCAAAGAATGGGTGCCAATAACCTATCAGGCTTTTGTGGATTACGCTCTGAATGCGGAAACGCTTTCTGCCGAGGAAGTTGCTTTAATGAAAAAAATTATTAAAGGCGAATCCTATAACTTGGAAGATTTTAAAATCTCTAAGCGCGAATTGGCAAACTTAAAGCAAGTGTTTGATTTGGAAGATATTTAGGTGTATAATTATTCTAAAATAGGAGTTGTAAAAAATGAGCATTATGTCAGCAAGTTTATATAAGGCTTTAACTTCTGTAGGAGTTAAAGAAGATTTAGCCGAAAAAGCATCTTCTGAAGTTATTAGTTTTGATAGAAAAATTGATAAAATAGAAGGTGATTTCAATAAAAAACACGAAGAATTACGCACAGATATAAAAGTTCTTGCAACAAAACTTAATATTGTGATTGGTTTAATGAGTGCAAGTTTTGTTATGGTGTTGGGTCTTTTTATTCAAAGTATCTTAAAGTAGATTATTTCGCCAACTCACTCAACTCGTCAGATCTCTCATTAATCTGCTTGTGTAAAAACTCCATGAAGTCATCTTCAGATAAGTCTCTATGTATGGGTGGCAGAAATTCTATTATCACCAGCACAGGATAAATTAAGCGAGACCCACGCGGAAAGCAATCGCCGGTATTTAGGGCAACAGGGATAATCGGAGCCGTGGTATTACTGTAAATTTTCGCAATACCTTTCTTAAATTTCGGATGAGCTTTCGGCACAACTCTGGTTCCCTCAGGAAAAATCGCCACGCTTTTACCAATATTTAAGGTATTCTGCACATCAGAGATAAATTTTCTGAATGATGCTGCATTGCCCCTATCAATAGCAATACCGCCATTACTTTTAGCAATTCTTCCCCATAGCGGCACCTTGGCAATCTCGGCTTTAAAGCAATAAATGGTGTTTCTTCTGAATTTATTAAAAAAGAAGGAAGTTTCAAAGGCTGACTGATGTTTAGAGGCAAAAATTACGGCGTCCTGCGGAATATTTTCCAGTCCGCGATATTCAATTTTAATACCGATAATTTTAAAAGTAATATTGCGAAGGATATCAAAGGTTTTGTAAAGGATGTAATTCATCACTCGTGTAGATACCACAAAACTGGCAAGGTAGCAAAAAAGGCTGATGAAAATTATCATAAGTATCATAAAAGTTTGGGCGATAATGTTTCTTAAAACTAACATTTCCTATTCCTCATAAAAGTATTTTTTGGTTAATCTTTTTAAAAAAATTACTCCCAAGATAGCAGTTAAAAACGGGATTAATAATAAAAAATATATAATGAAATCCCAGTAAAGAAATAACATTTCAAGAGAGGCGATTTTAAAAATATAGATTATTAAAATGGTAATTAAAAATAGGAGTGTTGCAATAAAGCAAGATTTTGCCGAGTTTACAAAAAGCCACTTGGCAAGCTCCTTATAAAGGGTGGTTTTATAAATTCCCAATAGAACCAAGGTATTAAGAAAGCTCTTGTTGGAAAATAAAATGGCATAAATTATTAAAAATAAAGTGGTGCTTAATAAAACCAAGGCTAATATAGGAACCAGCATGGAAATATATTTGGTAATGCTGATAGGGTCTAGGAAGCGTTTTAGTAATTCGGTTTCGGTGTCTAAATAAATGTTATTAACTTTTTGCGATAAACCAAGTTTTAATGACTGTAGCCCATCTTCATAAGGCGGTTTAATTTGAACTAAAATTAAAACGGGCAGTGGAATATCTAAAAGTTTTTCATTTTGACCGGTGAAATTGTTAATTAAACTGAGAACTTTTTCCTCATCCAGTTTTTCAAAATTATCCACATAGCTTTGAGTTTTTAAAAAATCCAGCACGACCTCGGTTTTCATGCGAGTTTTTTCCACAGTGTTTTCAGGGTGGATTTCAACAATTGCCGCATTGGGCGCAGAAAATTTTAGTGGATTTAAGATTTTTTCAAGCATAACCGTGCTAAAAATTGAAAGCAAGCAAAGCCAAATGATGATAGCAAAAATGCTCACAAAAAACTTGTTCCAAAATTTAATTTTAGAAAAACCAAAAATATCTCTGTGGTATTTTAAAAAATTAAGACGCATGTTTCTACCGCATTACTTCCAGTTTTTTGTTTTTAATTAATGCTAATTTATGCTTATTACCATCTAATAACTCGCTGTTATGAGTGGCGAAAACCACCGCCATTCCTTGGGCGTTTAATTCTTCCAGCATTAGTAAAATTCTTGCTGCCATTTTGTTATCAATACTTCCTGTTGGCTCATCGGCAAGAATTAAAGCAGGTTTTTTAATAATCGCCCGCGCAATCGCCACCCGCTGTTGCTGTCCACCTGATAAAGATAGAGGAGTGGCATCAGTATAATCTTTTAGCCCAATCCAGTTAAGCATTTCTTCTACCCTCAAGGCAATTTCATCTTTATTGATATTTTCAATAATTAAGGGCAGTGCGATATTATCAAAAATATTTAAATGGTTAATCAGGCGAAAATCTTGGAAAATTATACCAACTTGCCTACGGATATCAGCGATGCTTTTGCTGTTTAGGTTTTGAACATCTTGACCTAAAATTGATAAAAAACCTCGGCTTGGTGCAATAGATAAATTCATAAGGGAAAGTAAGCTGGACTTTCCGGCTCCGCTTTCGCCGCCCAAAAAGATAAAATCGCCCTCATTAACCTGAAAGTTAATGTCTTTTAAAACCTCAGGACTAAGTCCATACCTTAGTCCAACATTTTCAAAAGTTATAAGATTTTTTACTGCCATTAGTAAGTCTACATTGATATTTATGAAATAAGATTATCATAATCTCGGCTTTAGTAAAGATTAATTATTGTATTTTGTAGTTTTATGATATAATTAATAATTGCAATATCATGAAGAATTACGTAATCTATGGCAAAAATATTAAGCTGTCCTAATTGTGGCAATAATAAAAATTTAAACACTAATGAAAAAATAACTACCTGCAGTAAATGTGGTTATTCTTGGGTTAATGTTTCTAATTCTAATATTAAATCCTCAGAAATTAAGGTGGTGATGGATAGTATCAATCATTACAAATATACACTTAATAATTATAATGATGAAGAAAACACTTTCCCTTTTTATGCCATTGATAATACTTTTATTGAAAGCAAAAACAGCAATAAAAATCGTCTGCTGAAGGTTCACCATGTGGATGAAGACTTTATTCAACAGGGTTACGTAGGAATTAATAAATTTAAGCCTAATTCTAAACGCCCTCGCATTAGTTATGACGATAATGTGGATATGTCGGTTTATAAAAATCCATCTGAAAGAGTTGTCAGCGATAGAAGTAATCAAGAATATGAAGTGTATCGTGCGCCCCATCAAGATAGAATTCATGGTAATATAGAAAGAGAACATAATGCGTCGCGTTCACATAACTCCCCTCACAGAGAACATAACAGTTTAAATGAATATGCTGAAAAAAATCCTGAGGGTTTCTTTAGAGATTTCGAAGTTGTTAAAGTCCATAATGATGGTTCTATTGATGTTAAGCCAAGGCAACGCAATACTGATAATAACGAACGAAACACTTATAATCAAAGAGATGTAGCTGATATTCGTGAGCATCGTGATTTTGAAAGAAATAATACTTTTGAACCACAACTCAGAGAGCCACAACCAAGAGGAATTCCTAATCCTTTTAAAAGTCAATCTACTGAAGATAGAGTTTATAACGAAAATCAAGATTTTATAGAACCTGTTAATCCTTATGAAGGAGTAGATTTTGTAAATTCTGAAAATCATTTTGATACTCAAGAACCACGGCACAGAGAGCCGAGACAACCAAAAGAACGGGTGGCACGTGTCAGAAATCGTGAGGAAGCAGATGTTTTTGAGGCTGAAACCCCTGAGTCTTCTCAGTTAACCTACGCAGAATATCAAGAGCAAAGAGCTAAAAAATTAAGTGAGGCTAAAGAGCATCAAGCGCAGCGTCGCGAAAGATTAAAAACTAAAGAATATGCGGCTAGGCGGTCAGACAAAAAATATCAAAAATCTGCGGATAAAAAATACACTCGTAAAAAAGAGCAGGCTGTTAATATTCCAAGCCAAGAAGAAGAGTTTTTTGTTGCAGCAGGAGAAAAAAACTATCGCGACAAATATATAAATGAAAACACTGTGAATAAAGAAAAAATAAGTCGTGAGTCTTTAGAGCAAAATATTATTTCTAAAAAGTTTAAAGAAGAAACCAGCAATAAAAAAGAAAGAGCTTCAGCAGAGGAAGAATACGAGTATTTGTATAACAAAAAAGCCACTGAACCTGCTAATAAGCCTAGTCCGCTCAGCCAACCAAAGCCCTATTCCAATATTGATGAAGTTATAAACTCACAAAATTTTGATGAAAACTTATTACATAGTAAAAATGTCCCCCAAGGTATGTTTGGCAAAAACCCAAGATTAAGTTTTTTTGAAAATCTTAAAATTAATTCCGATGGCACCATCAAAGAAGACCCGCTGGGATTAAACCAAAACTACAATGAGTTCTTTAAAAATAATGAGGATACTCAAGAAAAAAAGAAATTTACCTTTAAACAAATTATCGATGAGCTTAAAAAGCATATTAATAAAGACAAAATGTCCTTTAACATTGTGGTTATCATCATTATTTTTGGCTTTATCGGTTTTATTTCCCAAATGTATAGCCATCGTGCAGATACAGCAAAGGATGATAAAGAGCTTAAAATGGAACAAGATTTCGTCAATCAAATTCCAACCATTGATGGCAATCCAAAGTTTAATGCTGCCACCGGCACTTCTGATAACTTGGTGATTAATAAAGGAATCAACGGAGCGGTTAATGATGGCACATCTATCACCGCCACCGAAGAGCATGATTCTCAAGAGATACTATCGGAAAGCAAGAAAAATGTATCTTCAAATTTATCCTTAGAAGAGCTGAAAAAAGATAAATTACTGAAGGACGAAAGTGGTGAAAAAACTGCTTCACCGTCTGCCTCCACATTTGATAAAACCCTGAGATATATGGGTTCAAAACTGGAGCAATTCTTTGGTGATGTAAGTTCGCGGGTGGTTTCCAGTAAATGGACTACTGTTGGTAATAATAAATATTTTGAGGTTAGTGTGGATTTATCTAACAAGGTTGCTAATAAATCTTACAAGGTTAAAACCTTAGAGATAACCATATTAGATATATCAGGCAACGTAATTGCCACACGGGAAATTCATCCTGATGTTATTGTGCGGGTCAAAGAAACAATTAATTCTACCATAAGAATTCCAAAAGCCCCACCTTTGGCGGCTAAGGCTTATGTTAAAATAAAAGACGCTTCTGTGTTGTAAATTTTAATATTTTGGCTTTCTACGTTGTCGCTTTGTTCCTTATGTATGTTTAATACACCGCGAAACAAAGCTCCTAATATAAAGCTCAAACTATTAAAATTTAGTGGGTAGTGCGCTTAGGATATTCCTTGTTCTGACTGGTCGGCACTTTTTTATTGGGTAGTTTATAGCCACAACCGACAATGAATAAGCACACTAAAAATAAAGCGATAGATTTTACAAACATTTAAAATTATCCATAATATAATTATATATAAATAATAATGGGATTTACCATGAAAGTAAATGAATTACAAAAGCTCCTCAAAACAAAAAACTTAGATGGTTTTATTTTTTCCACTGCTGACGAGTATCTTAACGAATACGTGCCTGAGTATAATAACCGAATTAAATATATTTCCAACTTTAGCGGCTCTTTCGGTATATTGATAGTTTTACAAAACTCTGCCTGTTTATTTACTGATTCTCGCTATACTTTGGCGGCTAAAGCTCAGGTTTATCCTAACATTGAGACTAATCTTTTTTCTATTGAAAATATATCATCTTGGCTTAAATCTAAACTTAAGGAAAAAGCCAATATTGCTCTTAATTCTAAAATTACCTCCATTAGTGGCTTTAAAACATATAAAGATTTACTAAATAATTTAGGAATGGAGGCGAATCTTATTGATTATCATCTGGTGGATGAGCTTTGGGATAATAGACCTCAAAAACCAAGCACACCTGTTTATGGACATGATACTAAATATGGCTCCCTCGATTACAAAGAAAAAGTGAAAGTTATTGCCAATCATTTAAAAACTCATAATTTAGATGCTTTTTTAATAACCGACCTTAGCAGTATCGCTTGGCTTTTAAATATTCGTGGAAATGATATTCCGTGTAATCCGCTGAGTTTATCTAAATTAATTATTACTTCAGGTGGCGAGGTCGTTTGGTTTATAGATACTGCAAAAACTATTAATATTAAGGACTCTTTCACAAACATCACCTTTTATGCCGAGAATGCTATTGAGAGTTATTTAGATAATAACAAAAGTCTAAAAACCTTTGGACTGTCTAATAATTCGCCAATTTATTACCATAATTTATTGCAGAAGAATTTCCAAGTTGTTGCCCAAGAAGATTTTTGTGTTAATGAAAAAGCCATTAAAAATTCTCAAGAAATAAATTCCATCAAGCAAGCTCATATTAGAGATGGTGTTTATTTAGCGAAACTTTATTTTGAGCTTTATCAAAATCCTACCGGATTTAATGAAGTATCCATAGATGCTCGCCTTAGCCAAATTAAGCAGCAAGATAAACTTTATATGGGAGAGAGCTTTCCTTCAATTGTTGGGATAGATTCCAACGGAGCCATTGTGCATTACAGAGCTACACCTGAGACTTCTAAAAACCTTACCGTTGATAGCTATTTGCTGATAGATTGCGGCAGCCAATATTTAGATGGCACCACCGATATTACCAGAACATTTAGTTTTAATTCGCAGAGTGCAGAATTTAAAAAGCATTACACCTTAGTTTTAAAGGGACATATTGCACTTGCAAGCGCAATTTTCAAAAAAGGTAGCCGTGGCAGCAATATTGATATTTTAGCACGTAAACCATTATGGGATGCTGGGCTAGACTACGGACACGGCACCGGACACGGTGTCGGCTTCTTTTTATGCGTTCATGAAGGACCGCAAAGTATTTCTCCTGCAAACACTGTGGAGTTAAAAGCGGGTATGGTCGTATCTAATGAACCCGGCTTTTATCTTGAAAACCAATATGGAATTCGTTTAGAGAATCTTTATGCTATAAAAGACAGTTCATTTGAAGGCTTCCTTTGTTTTGAAACCTTAACTCTTGCTCCCTTTGATGTTAAAAATATTGATTTTTCTTTATTGACCTCCGGCGAAATAGACTGGCTAGAGAGCTATCACAGAGAGGTTTTCGCTAAAGTATCGCCATATTTGAACGATTTAGAAAGAGAGTGGTTAAAAAAGTTTATTAATTTTAAAAATTAATTCCACTACCCCGTCTCCTACGGAACCACCCCTTCGCCAGCGAAGGGGAATTTTTTAGAGACTATTTATCCACATCAAAAATAACATCTATCTGCTCACGGATTTTATCCATGGCTCGCACCACTTGGATAGATAAATCACCTTGCAGCATTTCCCTGTTTGTAGTGCGGAAGTGTTCAATTTCATCTGCCATACCTGTGCCTTTTAGAATAACCGGAAGGGTTTCCTTTTTACCTTTGGGATTCTCCAACACAATTTTATTACCCGTTGTCCAATATTTAGGAATCGTAATTACGCCTTTTTCTGTGCAAATTCGCAACTCACCCCGTGTGAGGCTGGTAAAACTGGCATGAATGTTGGCGATATGCCCACTTTTATAGGTAAAAATCGCACTCATACTGGAATCTACGCCATGCTCATTTTTAACACATCCTGCAATAATATTATCAGGAAACCCTAGAATATCTATGATTGCTGTAATGGGATAAATTCCTAAATCCAGTGTTGCGCCGCCGTTTAAGTCTTGCGTGTGGCGATAGGTGCGCTGAGAAATTTTCCCTAAACTGCCCTCAATGGAAATAATGTCGCCAAAAATTTTGGTCGCGAGAATTTTTTTTAACTCCATATAGACAGGGATATATAAAAATCGCATGGCTTCCATAAATTTTAACTTTTTTTCTTCAGCTAAATTCAGCAGTTCAAAAAGTTGTTGGAAGTTGACACAAGCCGGCTTTTCGCACAAAACATGTTTCCCTGCCAACAGGCTGCGTTGCGAATACATAAAGTGGGTATTGTTTTGCGTTGCCACATAGATAGCGTCTACATCCGACTTTAGTAAATCTTCAAAATTGCTGTAAACATTAGGAATTTCATGAGCTTTGGCGATTTCTACGGCATTGGCATAGGTTCTGGAATAAATTCCTGCAACTGATACTTTCGGCAGTAATTTCACATTCTCCAAAAATTCCTTAACAATAAAGCCAGCACCAACAATGCCGAATTTCAGAGTTTTATCTTCCATTTTACAATCTCCCAAGATATAATTTGAATAAATTATAGCAAAAAATTAATGAAACAGAAAATTATTGATTATGCTCATGGCTTAGGGATAGACGCTATTGGTTTTACTACACCGGAAATTCCTGCCGAAGACGTGGCAGAATACCTAGAGTTTATAGAAAGTAAAAACTACGGCGATATGACTTGGATGGAGTCGCGGGCTGAGCTGCGTCTTAACCCTTTAAAACTGCACCCACCTACTAAAACTATTATCATGATTGGCGTTAATTATTTTGATTCACAAAAGCCAAAATATGATTACGAAATCAGCATTTATGCCAATCAACAACTTGATTATCACACTTGGGTATGGGAAAAAGCCCGCGATTTAGCCAAGTTTTTAGACGGGCTTGGCGGTGAATCCCGTTATTTTGTGGATTCTGCTCCTATTTTAGAACGGGTTTTTGCCAAAAAGACAATGATAGGTTGGGCTGGTAAGCACACCTGTGTGGTTTCCCGTAAATATGGCAGTTGGTTGTTTTTAGGGTCGATTCTAACAAGTATCGAGCTTGAACCCGACATTCCTCACAAAGACATGTGTGGCAGTTGCACCAAGTGTATAGATGCTTGCCCTACGAAGGCACTTACTCCTTACCATTTAGATGTCAGCAAGTGTTTAGCCTATTACACTGTGGAGCATAAGGGCGAGATTCCTGCTGACATAGCAGCTGCAATGGAAACCAAAATTTTCGGTTGCGACGATTGTCTTGCCGCTTGCCACTTTAATAAGTTTGCCACACAAAGCCAACATAGAGAGGTAGCTTTCAATGAGAGATTCCCTAAATCCTTAGAAGAAATTAGTAGCCTTAATGAAGAATCCTTCGGCGAAATTTTCAAAAAAACTCCGCTGAAAAGGCTAGGCTTAAAGAACTTATTAAGGAATGTAGACATTGCCATTAAAAACAGAACTTAAATCAAAATAAAAACCACTACCTTTAAAAAATTCCATTAATATACAATTTATAGTTGAAATATGGTTAATTTTCTGTTAATATATATAAGTATAATTTAACATTATGGGGTTATTTGAAATGATTTGCATTATTGAAAGGGAGACTGGGTATGGGTAATATGTTATCTTTAATATTGAACGATAGTATTGAGACGGTTTTATCAAAAAAAGACAAAACGATTTATTACATTTACAAACAAATGTATGCCGAGCAGAATCCTATTGATATCGAAAGATTTTGTTGGGATATTGATTTAGAGGTAGAATATACCGATTTAGTAGATACTCAATCCGGTTATATTGATAACAATGTTATTTATGTCAACAGAAGCCATCCTAAAACCAGACAAAGATTCACCATCGCCCATGAGTTAGGGCATTTTATTTTACATCCTGCCAATGAAAGAATGGATAGAAAACAAGTTTATTCCTATATCGATAAAACCCAATGGAAAAAAGAAAGGGAAGCCAACGCTTTTGCCGCCATGTTATTAATGCCGAAAGCCAGAATTTTAGAGCTTTATAACGAAAACAAAGAAAAAATTTTAGCCGATGAGTATAACTTTACTAAAAGATTAAAAGACGAGTTTAATGTTTCCATTGAAACTCTATCTTACAGATTAAGAAATTTAGGACTAGTCAACTAATATGACCAACCATGGGTATGAAAAACATTTTGGTAATAACGAGGCTGATGAGTTATCTCTTAAAGGTATTGACGATGCTTTAAAAAGAGTTTCCGCCGCTGAAAGCACAATCAAAAGACAAACCGACGAATATAATAATCTTATAGCTATCATAGAAAAACAGAAAACCGATATAGAAAACTTTAGAATTCAGATATTTTCTATTATGGCATTATTTTTTGGAATATTCGCTTTTATTAGTATTGATTTTAATTTTACCAGAAGTGTTTTTAGTTATTCTAAAGATGTGCAATTTGTAGACCCAATATTATTGGTTATTATTTTTATTCTTCTGCAGTTCATATTTTTTATTTTTATAAGATACTTCCTAATATCTCCCTTTTTGCCTAAAAATATCAATGGAGAAAAGCCAAACAGAGCAATTCGCAGTCATAATAGCAGAAACATTGCCATGGTGCTGGTTGTTTTAGCGGTAATAGTTATTCTGTTGATATACGGTCATTTTTATCAACTTTATGAGATACATAAAATCAAGGAAGCTCTTCCTTAGTGTTAAGAAGGAATACCTTTTTCCCTCTTTTTTAAAAACTTAACGGTTTTTTCTAAAGATTTTTCATAATTATTAATAAAAAAATCTTTATACTCACTATAATCACCACTTTCATAATAGGAAATTAAAGATTTTTTATAATCATTGATACTTTCATCTAAATAATACAAGGGCATTTTATTATTCCATACCATGGAGGCGGTTTGGATTATTCTGGATAGCATTTTATTGCCGTCTGTAAAATATTGTAAATAAGCCAAATTATTATGAAAATAAATAGATTTTTCAAAGGTATTATCGTATTTTTTGCTGTTAGCAACTATACTCATTAAACTATCTTCCAGTAAAATAGTATCCGTGCTGGGTAAATAATCGCTACCACCAATACGCACAGGAATTTTTCGCACAAATCCTATCTGATTTTCAGGTAATAAATTTTGCATGGCTAATTTATGTAAATTTTTTATATCTGCCGCAGTAATATCAGTGATTTTATTTTCCATGATAAAAATGTAAGCATCTTTTAAATTAATAATCATTTGAGCATCATGGAAAGGCTTATTATTAGCCGTTCTACCACTTTGCAATAAAGTTTCTGCTTCTATATAGGTGTAGGTATTGCCCTCAACTTTAGCATTGGTGTAGGCAAAATCAATGGATGTATCGTTCTGTTTTCAAATAAATACTGAATTTCATATTGGCTGGAAATACCTTCCAAATACGATTTTTCCTTGTCGCTTAATATATTTTTATAGTCTAAAAACTTTTCTATGAAGTCCATGCTCACTAATTATTCCCATAATACTTAGTATTATCCTGTCCCTTAGTAACCTCGCCGCTTCCCGGTTTACGGTTTGCAGAA
Source organism: Alphaproteobacteria bacterium (assembly GCA_031274895.1). Lineage (GTDB taxonomy): Bacteria > Pseudomonadota > Alphaproteobacteria > WRAU01 > Hepatincolaceae > WRAU01. The sequence goes on along the minus strand of JAISPM010000101.1, from coordinate 16,231 downwards.
TTAGGATAAGTGGCTTTACCTTTAGTGTTATCTTGCACCATATCGTCATACAGCTTATTCTTTAGGTTATCAAAAGATTTATTAGCGATGTTAGAATTATAGGTATTATTAAAATTAGTTTTAGACTTGGTATTATTTAAGTTATCCACCACTTTATGGGTTTTATTATTAATTAAAGAAATATCTTTTTCCTTTGGTTTAACACCAACGGAAGATTTCTGCCCTTTAAAGAAATTAGTTTTAATATTCGGATTTAAAAAATTACCGCTTATATCAATACTTAACTTGTTAGATGTATCGGCAGTTTGCTCGCCCGACCCGTCGCCTTTAATGCTTTGCAAACCAAGGTCTATATTAAGTTGCACCACGCCACGATATTCTTTATTATTTTTATCAATAAACAGAAGCGCAATCGGGTAAATTTCTATAATATTATTTTTAATATTCGCAGCTCCGTAAATATCGTTTACGAAAATATTATTATTTTTTTGCGATAGGGTTAAGAAGGCTCCATCCATATTGGCAGCTAATCGGTTTACCGCAATCCGTTCTTGTTTAATGAAGGTAATATCGCCATCAATGTTGGTGAAAGGTTTATCAAAAGTGTCGCCGTTAAATTTAACCTTGCCGCTTAAAACCACATTGCCCACCAGTGGCACGTCTTTCAGGAATAGTCCCTTAGTATCTTCAAAATTCAGGATTAAATCTTCCAAATTAACATGCCCTGCAATTACCGGCAACACAATGCTGTCAGCACTAATGGCACCTGTGATGTTGCCGCCACGATTGCCCACCGCACTAAATTTATTAATATTAAAGCCGGTTTTAAACAATCCAATATCTAAATTAACATTTTTTAAAGGCACGCCATGGAAAGATGATTTAGAAATATCTAAATTAATTTTTACCTTTAAATTACTTGGCAAACCAAACAGGTTAATATCTTCAATCTTTTCATAGGTAAGGTTTGAGATTTGCTTATTGTAAATATCCGCAATATCTTCAAAGTTGAAACTATCTATTTTGGAGGAAACTAAAATATCGGAATCTTCAACTCTTTGGGTATATATCAGATAGGTATCGTTCAGTTTTAAATTGCCTAAATTGCCGACAAAATCAGTTAATAATACTTTATTATTTTCTAAGCGCAATTTGGAGGAGAGTTGGTAATTATCTTGATTTTTGCCGATATTTTGTAGAAATTCTATACTTTTTGGCGCAAAACCCATGGTCTGTCCCACCGCATTAATACTGCCTTTACTTTCTAAGGCGAAAAGGGCGGTTTTGCTTTCAATGTCTACTCTGCCCATAATATCGGCGTTGTAATCTTTAGTTTTAAGTGAGGTGTTGTAAACATATAGTTTATTGAAATTATCCAGTAAAATACCAAGACTAAGGCTATCCACAGCGATATTATTGATGTTGGTATTTGCCACACGGAAGTTTAATATAAAGTGGTTCGGGCGGAAGATACTCATTTTAGAGTTTTTCCAGTTAGTAATTTCTTCAATGGCGGCTAAAAAAGTGGAATCCTTAATAACACTGTTGTTTATGGTAGATGTTAGACCAGCAGAGAAATCTGCCATATTGGGCATTTCTCCTGCTATATCTATAATTACATTTTTGCTGGATGACGCATAATCCCAAACAAAGCTGCCCTGATACGCGCTCTCACCTATTTGTGTGTTAATATTTTCAATTTTTAAAAAGTTAGAGTTCAGCAACAATTTGCCCGTAAAGCCGTGGCTTTGAATTTTTTTGTTAGTAATTTCAAACAGGAATTTATCAATAAACAGTAAAACACCTTGATTTTCCATGGTTAAATCAGCAATTATATCGCCATTAGCTTTATTTTTGTATCCTGCAACTGTGATGGTATCACCGATACGACCATCTAAAACAAAAGCCACGTTAAAGTTTACTTTGTCAGATTCGTAGTTAAGGGTAGCATCGTAATCTATATTGCTATCGGCGAAGCGCAAACCACCGGTGGCAGAAATTTTTCCCATGAACGATGAAGACACTTTTGCACTGATATTTTCCACCGACAAGATTTTTTGCCCTTGGTTATTGATAATATTAATTTTAGAACGGCGCAGCGTAAAGCTATCCACATCATTAAAGCTGAACTTAATGTTATTAACAATGCTTGAAAGCAGGCGCGATAAAAAGCCGTAATTGGCAACGGTGCCGGTTTTAGGAGCAATTAGGGCGTCATTCGGGGTATCGTTAAATTCTTGCGAATTAAGCGGAGTGATAGGTTCCAGCGGTTCCTCAGGTTGGGATTCTTCAGGGGCAGGTTCTTCTTGCAGTGGAGGAGTTGCTTGTGGTTTTGAGGAATCCACACCATTGGTAATAAGATTCTCAAGGTTATCCAGCATGTCTAAAACCTCGCTGGAATTGCTTTTATTGGGGGTGGCACTTTGTTCAGTAATTTCTTGGATTTTATCGCTACTGATACTGCTTTTAATAGAGCGTTCTACACTTGCAATAATTTGGGCGTAGTTAGAATCTGCAATGGAAGAGGTATCAGCGGTTTGTAAATTAAGAGTTGCGCCGATAATATCGATATTTTTAATGCTGAAATTACCAATAAAAAGCGGGAAGAATTTAAAATCTATGGCTAAATTGGCGGCATCGAACTGATTAATATTAAATTGCGTGGCATTATTGTTTTGCGAATCTTGCTTGTAAAAGCTGACATTGTTCAACGAAACAGAAAGTTTTGGAATAAAAGAAACCTTAATTTGTCCGTTGATTTTCGCTTGAAAGCCGGTAGCACTGTAAATGGCAGTTTCTATGGAATTCACATAATAGCTAGAGTTAATTATTTTAGAGAAAATCGCTCCGAAAATAAACATGAAAACTATAAAAACTACAATAACTTTAAAGTAAATGCTTTTTAAAAATTTCACGAAGGCAGGGAATCGTAAAACTATTAATTTTGTGATGTAGGCGATTCCCAATGCAATGGAATCTAAGACTTTAATTATATAGCGGGAACTTGGCAATACCTTAAGAGTCAGCTCTTTAAACGGCGCAAAAAGTAGGGCTACCGAGGCTATAACCTTATCTACTTTAATTTCAAAGTCAGACTTTTGTGGAGTGGGCTGAGCCTGAGGAGCAGGAGTATCATTACTACTACCATCAATCGCCTCACTAGCAGGCACTTTCACGGGATTTATTTTTGCGAATTCTTGCTTTTCTGCAGGATTTTCTTCTATAACCGCATCTATAATCTTTTTATCTTCCGGGGTTGCAGTTTTTTTAGAATCTTTTTTACCGAAGAGCTTCATTATTTATCACCAAGAAATATAGACTTATTTATAGAATCGAGAGGATACCGGCTTGCGCCGGTATGACGAATTTTATTAACCCTGACGAGCTTTAAAGCGCGGGTTTAATTTGTTAATTACATAAAGGCGACCTCTTCTTTTAACAACGAAGCAACCTTTTCCTCTAGTTTTCATAGATTTTAAAGAACTTTTTACTTTCATATTTCTTTACCAATTATACTGTTTACAATCATATCATTATATTTTAGTTTTTAGACTTTGTCAAAAATTTTCTAATCGTCATACCAGCGGAGGCTGGTATCTACTGCTCCGCAGGATAAAATAATTTATTTTTTTGTCTGCGACGCAATGGATGCCGTGTCAAGCACGGCATGACGGGGGGAGTGTTTTCTGCAAATATCCTCGCAACAATATGCCTGTTTCTGCAACACTATCGTCAATCTTTAAAGGGCTGGCTAACATTATGCCGCCCGCAGCCAAAATATCTGCTTGCAGAATATCTGCTGCCGCCGCAAAGTTGGGGTAAAAATTATCGCCCAGTCCTATTACAATAAACTTTTTATCGCGCAAATTGTTTTTATTTAAACGCCCCCAAAATATCTCAAAATCTTCCTGCAGGCTGGCAGGGTCTATGCCCCACGTGGATGTGCATAGAATATAGAAGTCATCGGAGGTAAAATCGCAGGAGAAGTCTATACAATTCTTCACACTCACATTAAATTTATTCTGCAAAACCTCCTCACACAAATGTGCGATTTTTTCAGAATTTCCCGTGGTGGTGCCGTAAATTATTAATATGTTTTTCATGGAAGTATTTTATGCTATGATTGTTGTGTTTGTCAAACTAAGTAATATTTATGAACTCACTCCATATTAATAATTTTGATTTTATTCTGCCGGAAAGCCTAATTTCGCATAATCCTTTGAATGACCGTTCACAGGCAAAATTGCTTCATGTGAACGGCAATAATTTTGCAGACCATCATGTGGCAGATTTAATAAATCTATTAAACAAAGATGACCTTTTAATTTTTAACAATACCAAAGTCATTCCTGCCCGCTTGGTGGGGAGGAAAGAGACAGGGGCGATTATTAACATTACTCTCCACTATCGTGTGGATAACAAGCATTGGTTGGCTTTTATTAAAAATGCCAAACGATTACATGTGGGCGATAGTATAATTTTTGCCAATGACTTTCAGTGTAGTGTGGTGGAAAAGCTGGAAAGTGGTGAGGTTAAATTATTTTTTGATTACGATAACCTCTTTGAAATGCTGGAAAAATATGGCTTTATGCCGCTACCACCTTATATTAAGCGCGAAAATATTAATGAGGAGGGCGACAAAACCAACTACCAAAGCATTTTTGCTAAAATTGAGGGTGCGGTGGCGGCTCCCACAGCCAGCCTGCATTTCACGGAAGACCTCATTGCTAAACTGCAAGAAAAAGGTGTGCAAGCAGCCTTTTTAACTTTGCATGTGGGCGCAGGAACCTTTCTGCCCGTGAAAGTGGAAAATATCGAGGATCACAAAATGCACAAGGAATATGGTGAACTGAGTGCGGAAACCATAGAAAAAATCAATGCTACCAAAAAAAACGGCGGAAAAATTGTGGCGGTTGGCACCACAGCCATGCGGGTGTTGGAATATGTGGCGAAAGAAAACAATGGTGAGCTTAAGCCCTTCGCAGGAGAAATCGATTTATTTATTTACGAAGGTTTTAAGTTTCATGTGGTGGATAGATTAATTACGAATTTCCATTTGCCGAAATCCACACTATTTATGTTAGTTTCAGCTTTTGCTGGGCTTGCAAGCATGCAAAAAGCCTATCAACACGCCATAGAAAAAGAGTATCGCTTTTTTTCCTATGGCGATTGTTGTTTATTAGAAAAGCTCTAAAATTCCCCTTCTCTGGAGAAGGGGTGGCTCCGCAGGAGACGGGGTAGTGGTTAAATAACTTATTGCGTAGCAATTAAATGGAGAATCATGTTAGAATTTACACTTAAAACCCAAGATGGCAGAGCAAGACGTGGTGAGCTTAAAACCGCCCACGGCACCATCCAAACTCCAATTTTTATGCCCGTTGGCACCAAGGGAACTGTTAAAGGGATGTATCCGGAACAGCTTTTAGATATTGGTTTTGAAATAATTTTAGGTAATACCTATCATTTAATGCTGACGCCATCTGCCGATATTGTGGAATCTCTCGGTGGACTGCACAAGTTTGCCAATTGGCATAAGGCTATATTAACGGATTCCGGTGGTTTTCAGGTAATGTCTTTATCTGCTCTATCTAAAATTAAGGAAGAATACGTGGAGTTTCGCTCGCACATTAACGGGCAAAAGCATATTATGACGCCTGAGGTTTCTACACAAATTCAGCATAAGTTGGATTCCAATATTTCCATGGTGCTGGACGAGTGCATTCCTTATGGGAGTAGTAAAGATTATGTGGAGAAGTCTACATTGCGAACCACTCGCTGGGCAGAGCGCAGTCGTAATGCCTTTGTGGCGAGGGACGGCTACGGACAGTTCGGCATAGTGCAGGGTGGTGTTTTTGAAGATTTAAGAATCCTATCCGCAGGACAACTAAATGAATTTAATTTTGAGGGTTATGCCATTGGCGGACTTGCAATTGGTGAACCGCAAGAGAGCATGTTTGAGGTAATTTCCTATACCGAACCACTTTTACCAAAAAATAAACCAAGATATTTAATGGGTGTAGGTCGTCCGAGTGATATTTTAGGAGCCATTGAATTAGGTGTGGATATGTTTGACTGCGTGATTCCCACCCGCATGGGCAGAAATGCACGGGCATTCACCCATTACGGCGAAATAAATATTAGGAATTCTAAGCATAGGTTAGATGGTGGCACGCTGGACGTTGATTGCGATTGCTATACCTGTAAAACCTACAGCCGAGCCTACTTGCACCATTTGTTTAAAGTTGGTGAAATGCTGGGAGCCATGCTTTTAACCTATCATAACTTGTATTTTTACCATTCTATGATTAAAAAAGCCCGTGCTGCTATTGAGGAGAATAGGTTTAGTGAGTTTAAACGAGAGTTTTTAGTAAGGTTGGAAGTGGAGAAGAAAGAATCTGCCGTAGGCTAACTAATTCTTTTAAAACTTCACTGCGCTGATGGCGTTCTATGTAAAGTATCTAATATGCGCAGAATTCAGTTTTAAAAGAATTAGTTAGCCTACGGCAGTAAGTTTAAATTCACTAAACCTTTGGAAGGGGGAGAGGTAGAAGTATTATTTATGAGAATCGTTAGTTTTCACCAATGCCCAAATAACATTAAATCTATCTTTAACCATGCCGAAGGTGCCAAAGAATTGTTCAGCTAATGGCATAAGAACGGTTGCGCCTTGGGAATCTTTTAATTTATTATAAGATTCAGTTAACTCAGCCACATCTTCAAAAACTACGCTTACACTCATATTATCGCCATAAGTGGTAGCAGGATAATGTTCGGTGGCAACTTCCATGGCTTCGGTTAAGTGTAGAATCGTTTCACCTTTAACACGAACTTCGGCGTGCATGATAGCTTTTTTAAAATTAGCAGCTGAGCTATCGCATCCCGGCATTTCAGTGTTATAGTGAACATTAGCGGCTTCACCTTTGAAAGCATTTATATATAGGTCTATGGCCTCGATAGCATTTTTAGCAGATATAGATGGAATAAATTTCATAACAATTTCCTTTCCGTTAAAAGATAATTTACTGCACCTTAGCTATAAGATTATACTTTAAAACTGAATTCTGCGGGGCGCAGACTTTATACAAAGCACAATGACCGCAGTGAAGTTTTAAAGTATAATCTTATAGCTAAGACACTATATTTAGTATACAAGAAATTTTACTTTTTTAGAAATCTTTTTAGTATCATATCCTTCAGTAAAATTTCGTCAATATTTCCGTTAGTTTTGAGGCTGATTTCTAAATAAATTATCTGCTCTAATAGTTTTTTTAGTTTATCTGCCGACCACATCATAACTTGATTTTTAAAGCTGTTCACCTGCGTAAAAAATATGGGTGGTTTGATTTCTTTCATTGCCATATCAATATTGGTGCCATCATTCATAAGAATTTTTACCAATAATAATTTTTGAATGTGTGAGGCTATACTACGCACTAAAACAATCGGATTATTCTCTTCCAGCAAAATATTTACCATGGAGTAGGCTAAATTAGTTTCTAAATCAAAACACGCATACACGAATTTATCCACCGCCCCTAAAGCGTTATTGGCGATAATTGCGTCCACATCATTAACACTAATATTTTTAGTCGCTGCCGCATAGATGGCGATTTTCTCTATTTCACTGTTAGTAATACCTCTATCATTTCCCAGTAAAGCTACCAGCAGATTTAATGCTGAGCTTTCAATGTTAATCCCCTCTTTTTTGAGCTTTTCAGCAATATTTTGACGCATGGTTGCAGGTGTATCCACATAGGCAGGAATCGCTAAAACACTTTCATCAGCGTTCTCACATAGTTTTCTTAAGGAAGAAGATGGCGATAATTCACCTGCCTTAATAATTAATAGGGTAGTAGGATCAGGTTTTTCTAAATATTCGCCTAATTTTTTAGAAAGAAAATCTTTTGCCTCATTCACCACAATACATTTTTTGTTTTCGCCGAATAGGGCGATACTGTAGGCTTGTTCAGCGATAATGTTCAGGTTTTCTTTAAAGGTGGATTCGTAGATTTGAATGTATTGAGAATCCTCATAATCCTTTCCTAAAAAATTATTTTTAAGGGTTATGGAGCGTTCTTCCACCAAGCCGTAATCTGCTCCATATAACAGCACAACACGGGTGTGTGGTGGTAAGTTATTAATGGAGGTTGCGATATTATTAGTAGTTATTTTCATTTAGAGATTTCTCTAGGGTGTCTTCTATTTCCTGAATAGGCTCTTGAGGATCGGCTGCAGATTCAGTTCCTTCTTGTAAAATTTCAGGGTTATTTTGAATTTTTAACATTAAGCTGAAAGTTTTAAGGGCAATATCTCTTGCGGCGTTGCGCGCTATCATTTCTTCCGTTAGTTGATCGTTCAGCACATTAGATTGTCCCATTCTTTCAATATTGAAAGATTCCGAATAAGTATTAGACATCCGTAGCAGCACTGTATTAGTAGGTCGGTATGTGATACTCCAATTAACCCTAAGGCTAATACGATTTCTTGAGGCAAAGCCGCCACGTCCGGTTAAATAATATTCATCACGGCGAGAGGTAGAGACATTTATAACATATTCGGTATTTTCATAGTCGCGATTAGGGAAATATTCCAGCAAGGTGTTACGAATTACCATGCCGCTACGCTCAGGAATATCGTTGACAAAAATATTGTTATATACCTGTTTATTGGCAAAAATATTGCCGCAGGAGGATAATAAAAGAGTTAATATTCCTAAAGCGGTCAACCTCGTCATACCAGCGAAGGCTGGCATCCACTGCCTTAAATTAAAAGTGGTTCCACTACCCCGTCGGCTTTGCCGCCACCCCTTCGCTAGCGAAGGGGAATTTAAGGTGTTAAACCAAGATATTGATAATTTTTTTTGGAACATAAATCACTTTTTTTATTTCGTTTTCGCTTAAAGTTTTGTTTACCACTGAAATTTCCTTAATGGCAATCAGCAAGTCTTCTTGGCTTATATCCGCATCCACCTCAACACTACCCTTGGTTTTACCCATAATTTGCACGGCGATGTTGATTTTATTGTTGCCTAGGTATTTAGAATCAATGCTTGGAAAAGGCGTATCTGTTAAGGAATTTCCACCGCCTAAATCTGCCCAAATTTCTTCCGTGATATGCGGAATAAAAGGGTTGAGAGTTTGGGTAAGAATTTTAACACCGTAGTTTAGCAGACTAGGCGAAATTTTTTCTTTGGAGGAATCTAACAAATTAAACAATTCACGATTTAAAGCCACGGCTTTATTCAGGTGTAAATCGTTGATATTGCTTTCAATTTCCAAAATATATTTTTGGATTTTAGAATATACAGCGATTTCATTTGCAGTTAGTTTGTCTGCATTAAAAGTGTAGTTGCCTACAGCACTTTGCGCCAATCTCCAAAATCTGTTAATAAATTTATAAATGCCTTCAACGCCAACATCTGTCCATTCTAGGTCTTTGTCAGGAGGTGAATCCGAAAGCACAAACAAGCGTGCCGTATCGGCTCCGTAAACTTGGCAAATGTAATCAGGGTCTACGGTATTTTTCTTAGACTTAGACATCTTTTCCGATTTGCCAATTACCACAGGTAGTTTAGTTTCAACATGAATCGGATTATTATTTTCATCAAAAATTACTTCACTTGGATAAAGCCACTTGCCGTTAGAATCTTTATAGGTTTTATGGGCAATCATGCCTTGCGTCATAAGGTTCTTAAAGGGTTCACGCAGATTTTTGTTAGCATCACCTAAAATATTTAACTTTACTAATGCTTTCAGAAAGAAGCGGGCATATAGAAGATGCATTACCGCATGCTCTACACCACCAATATACTGGTCTACGGGCAACCAGTAGTTAATGGCAGATTCTTCAAAGGGATTATTTTCTAAAACGGTTGGATAGCGTAAAAAATACCATGAGGATTCAAAAAAAGTATCAAAAGTATCGGTTTCACGGGTGGCTTTGCCGCCGCAATTTGGACAATTTGTATGCTTCCAAGTTGGGTGGTTATCAAGTGGATTGCCCGCTTGAGAGAAATCTACATCCTGTGGTAGTGTAATTGGTAGATTTTCTTTTTTCTCAGGCACTACGCCGCAAGCGTCGCAATATACAATAGGAATCGGGCAACCCCAGTAGCGTTGCCGACTAACGCCCCAATCCTTAAGGCGATAGTTAGTTTTGGCTTCACCCATATTATTTTCAGCCAAATAGGAAATTATTTTTGCAGAGGCGGTGGCAGTGTCTAATCCATTAAGGAATTGCGAGTTAATCATAATTCCATCATCTTCAAAAGGAAGACTATCTGCTTTCACTACTTGTTTTATCGGCAGATTATATTTTTGAGCGAAGTCAAAATCACGGGCGTCATGGGCAGGGCAGCCGAAAATGCACGCCGTGCCGTAATCTAATACATAATTACAAATGTAGACAGGAATTTCCTCGCCATTCAGCGGATTAATTGCTAATAACCCTGTATCTATACCTTTTTTTTCTTCCGTATTGATGTTTTCTTCAATGGTGCCTTTGCTTTGCTCTTCCTTGATAAAATCAGCAATAGCAGGATTTTTGCTGCCGAGTTCTAAAGACATAGGATGATGAATAGATAACCCGATAAAACTTGCACCGAACAGAGTTTCTGCCCGTGTGCTGTAAACGGTAATTTTTTCAGCAGAATCTTTAATATTAAAAAATATATTTGCCCCAAAGGATTTTCCAATCCAATTTTGTTGCATGCTTTTAACCTTGTCGCCCCAGCCGTCTAACAGGGCTAGGTCAGATAGTAAATCTTCCGCAAAATCGGTAATTTTTAAAAACCATTGCTTAAGCTGTTTCTGCTCCACAGGTGCGCCACTACGCCATCCGCGCCCGTCCACCACTTGTTCGTTCGCCAGCACGGTGTTTTCAATTGGATCCCAATTAACCCAAGATTCTTTCTTGTAAGCCAATCCTGCCTTGAAAAAATCTATAAATATACCTTGCTCTATTTGATAATATTCGGGTGCGCAGGTGATTACCTCCACATTCCAGTCAATGGCAAATCCTAATTTTGCAAACTGTCCTTTCATGTAGGCGATGTTATCGTAAGTCCATTGCATTGGCAGGGTATTGTTTTCTCTAGCAGCATTTTCCGCAGGAAGTCCGAAGGCGTCCCATCCCATAGGATGCAACACATTATAATTTTTATTTCTTTTGTAGCGCGCTAAAACATCGCCCAGTGTATAATTTCTAACGTGTCCCATGTGCATTTTGCCCGATGGATACGGAAACATTTCCAGCACATAATATTTTGGTTTCGTAGACTGCTTAGCATAGGCAAAAGCGTTTAATTCATTCCATTTTTTTTGCCACTTAGATTCAATACTCTTAAAGGAATAACTCTTGTCCATTATTTATTCTCGCCAAGCAGATATTGAATGCGCAACTGTCTTGCCGTATTTAAAATGGCGTTTTCCATTTTAACCGGCACATCAGATGAAACCGAAGCATTAACCCAACCGCCGCCACTGCGCACCTGCTTAAACACCTTAACTTGCACGGTGTTAGAGGTTAAATTTTCCTCTAAAATGTAAATATCCATTTTGTATTTTTCGTTTTCATTCAAAGAATACCAGTCGGTGATAATTACGCCCGCAAAAGGATCTGCCGAAACCAGCGGCATAAAATTAACCAACTTCAGCGCAGCATACCAAGCAAACCTGTTAACCCCGATTTTATAAGGAGTCTCGGCTGCCATTGTCGGCATAACCAAACTAAACATTAGCAAAAGTGTATAAACGAATACGGATATTTTTTTCTTCATAAGACTTTGATTGTTAAATAAATTAAAATACTATAATATAATCTATAATATTATTACGAAAATGAAAAAAATTCAAACTATGATTAGAAAAAAAGCCAAAACTATTTTTTGCTTAATGTTTATCTTATGCTTAGCTGTCGAAGCGCAGGCTTTTGATTTTACTAACAATACTTTTATGAAAATCAGCAATCTGCCCAATAATAAAAATCCGCGGCTTAGTGGATACTTAGATAATAGCTTAAGTTTTGATTCCTTAGGCTTTGAGGCTAACCTTATATTAGATGACAGCAGCTATATTTATTCTCTCCAAAATAGAAGTTCCCTGACCTATGCCCGTGGTAGCGGCGGTGTTTTATACACAGGCGATACTTCTCTTGTGAAAGTTGGTTTTTTTGACGGTGTGGCATCTAAAAGTTTTTACAATAATTTATTTGGTATCAACAATCCGTATTTTGGTGTGCAGGCATTATCGCGCTTAGATAGTGAAATTCCCAAATATTATACTTTAGGTGGCGCATATATAGAAAATAACACGGCTCTTAGTGCGTCGTATCTTCAGAGTTTTTTTGATGAATCACTATATTTTGGGCTTTCACTAACGCCTTCCATGAGCTATTCCATTGCGCCTCATCGTTCAATATCGTATCAAGAAGATAAAGCCGCACTTGATGGCACCTTAATTTATTATAACGAGCTTAATGGCTTAGGCTACGGAATCAATGGGTCTTCAAGATATTATATGAGTGTCAATGATACTCAAGATAATGCCTTTGACACCGCCATGGGCATCAATTTAGATTATTTCGGCTTTGCGCTATCTGCACGCTCACTTTGGGGTGATAATAATTTTGAATTACTGAGCGAGGAATCAAGGGAATACAAAGCCTTTGAAACCAGTCTTTATTATTCCATAATGAATGTGGTAGTTGGTGGATACTACCTGCATTCTGCTATCAGCACTAAAAGCTACACCTATCAAACGGAAATTTTAGAGTTAGACGCGCAATATAGCTTTGGCGAAAGTTTTACTTTATACTCTGCCTTATTTTATGAAACTTTAAAACTAAATAATAATACCGGATTGCTATTAGGATTTTCTGTGAGTTTGTAATGAATGATATTTGTGGACGGATTGCTGATATTAGGGCGCAACTTGGAGAGAGTTGCCGCTTAATTGCCGTATCTAAAAATGTTGATGTGGACAACATAGATCAAGCCATTAAATGCGGACAAATAGATTTTGCCGAGAATTACATTCAAGAAGCAGAGGCGAAATGGGTAGGCTTAAAGCAAAAATATCCACAGGTTCGTCTGCATTTAATTGGGAATTTGCAAAAGAATAAAGTGCGTAAGGCATTAGCTTTGTTTGATTATATTCACACCCTTGATAGCGTTGGTTTGATAGAAAAAATTGCGGGCTTTGCAGAGGCGAAAGATAAAACTTTTTTAATTCAAGTTTTGTTAGATAAAAATTCTCCTGCTAAACACGGAATATTACCGAACAAATTATCGGATGTGCTAAGCAGGGCGCAACAATTAAATTTAAACATTGTTGGTTTAATGGGGGTGGCTTCAATAGAAAATCCTGCAGCTGATTTTAAGGCTTTAGCCGATTTAGCACAGCAAAATAATTTAGTTGAACTTAGTATGGGTATGAGCGGTGATTACCTTGAGGCAATTGAATATGGCGCAACCATGGTGCGCCTCGGCACAGCCATCTTTGGAGTAAGGCAGTGAAAAATATTTATGTTTCTTTTAATGAGAAAGTAGTTGGTGAGAAGATTTTTGACTATCTTAAAAATTATTTCAACAATATTTCGGTTGATAATACCGGGTTTTCTGCGGAAAGCATTGTTATTACAGATATAATTTTTTTTCGCGAAAATTCGCAGCAATTAAAAAATACGCAGGTGATTTTGTTGTGCGAGCTATCTGAAGGATTAGAGATAGCAGATTTAACCCATGTGTTGCCCTTAAATATCCCCATCAAAATGGATGATTTAATCAGCATTTTAGAACAAAAAAACTTTGCCACCACCAATATCTATAAATACAAAAATTACACGCTAAACCTTAACGATAATGTTTTGCTTAAAGGCGACACGAGCATTAACCTAAGCGAAAAAGAAGCACTGGTGCTAAAGGAATTTTTTTGCAATCCTAATGCCATCCTGCCAAAAGAATACTTTTTAAAAACCGTGTGGAATATTTCCAATATGGAAGTTAATTCCCAAAGTTTAGAAAGCTATGTTTCTGCCCTAAGAAAAAAGTTTCAAGAAAATAATGTTGATTTAATTATTACTAAGGAAAAAGATGGGTATATTATTATATAAAATCCTCTCCCAAATAGAGAGAGGATTTTATATAATAAACTATTTAGCCAAGTAAAAAACCTCTTTTAAGTCTCGGCTTTCCGGTGAATTATCAATATTACTTGGCATAACATCCGCCATAAACTTCCACCACTTTTGGCACACTGCGGTGTTTGCCATATCTTGCCACCGCTCTAAATTTTCCACTTCTACATAACCAAATAATTGATTAGTTTTAGCATCTAAAAATATGGAATAGGTTTTAACTCCGTGATTAAGTAGCTCGGTGGCTAATTCCTGCCAAATTTCATCATGACGTTTTTTGTATTCCGCATGCTTATCAGCATAAACTTGCATTATAAAGCCTTTTCTATACATAACTATCTCCTACTGTAGTGCCATTCCAATACCAACTATATTAGACGCAATTATAATTACAATAATCCCTAACCATAACATTCTTAAAGGGCGTCCACCAATACCTTTCCATTCGCTTAACAGCAAACCAACTACCGCCACAGAAAGCACATAAATACTCATGTGAAGCATCCAGTTAATAAATCCTAATTCTGCAGGGACATTGGCTACGCCCCAAGAATAGAAAAAGAATTGTAAATACCAACAAACACCTGCAGAAATCGCCAGTAATGCGCTCGGCATTAAGAGATTTTTCGGTTGTGCTAAGTCTTTTTTGAAAGAAATATTCGGATTGGTATTTAAACGAACGATACAGAATAAAAAGTTAATAACTGCACCACCGCCCATAATTATACCGTAGCTTGGTAGTAGAGCATAAAGCGGATTTATTCCTAAATCCAGCGCGTTTTCTTGAATTGTGCCGGCAAATTCTAAACCAAAAGCAAAGCCACTGCTAAATATACCGCAAATTATGGCGATGGGAATCCCTTTCTTCATGCTGAATTCCTTAGCGGTTCCTCTTTGGATATGCTCTTTCAGTATTCCTGCATTGGTAACAATCCATACCCCAACCACAGCAACGATAACACCAAGCATAGCCACAATTCCGCTAAGTGTAGAAATTGTTGCAATAAATTGCCCTTTGACAAATAAAGGCAATAAACTACCCACAATCATGGTAGTGCCAATGGCGATACCACCACCAAGGGCAAGCCCTAAATAGCGCATGGTTAAGCCGTAGCTAACATTACCAATGCCCCACATCATGCCGAAAAATATCATAAATATGTAGTCTCTTGCGGATATAGACTTGTAAAAAGCAGAGAAATCATCAATTAAAAAGTAAGATATTCCCCAAGGTAATAATACCCAAGCGAATATTCCCATGAGTATCCACGAGGTTTCCCAAGACCAATGCTTAATTTTAGAAATAGGGGCATAAAAGGCTCCGGCAGCGAAGCTGGCAAGAGTATGCCAAAGTAGTGCGGCAAAAATAGACATGATTTAATTCTCCTATGTTGAAAGTTGATAAATCGTCATACCAGCGAAGAGAGCCTTCAGCTATCCACTGCGTCGCAGACAGGAAAAAATTTAATTGTTTGTATACCCTGCGGGGCAATGGATGCCGTCCTACGACGGCATGACGAAAATAGTATTAAACCTTTAAAATTCCATCCTTTGGTTTAACACCGAAGACCTTAGCGAAATCTAGCAAATCTTTATCAGATATATACTGCTTTTTACTATCACCTACCGCTGCTTGCAGCATATAAACCTCGGCAGCTTTTTCGGCAACTTCCACTAAGCTGAAAGCGTCGTCTAAATCAACTCCTGTTCCAAAAATTCCATGTTGTGGCCATAAAACAAGGCGACAAGATTTCATTTTTTCTGCCGTTTGCAAGCCAATTTCATTGGTTCCCGGCACGAGCCACGGCAATATGCCAATACCATCGGGAAAAACATACAAACATTCGGTGCACATTTGCCAGATTCTTCTTGTAAACTCATTTTCGTCTAGTGAGTGCGCATGGCTCATTGCCACAAGATTAGTTGCATGGCAATGCAGAACCACTCTGTGATTAGGGTCAGCTTTAAGTCTTACCGAATGGCTCATTAAATGCGATGCCAGTTCGCTGGTAGGGCGACCACCATCAACACAACCCCAAATAATATCTGCCATTTTGCCGTTTTCTTGAATACGCACCACACAGAGTAATTTTTCAGG
>JAISPM010000067.1 GCA_031274895.1 Alphaproteobacteria bacterium | reverse complement strand
TCAATAACTGTAAGGTCATGAAATAAGCACTTGCACCGCTACCACCCGAAACTCTTAGAGAGTTCGGAGAAGTAGCAGCCGCAGTTAGATCGTTCACGAATGAAATAGTTGTATTAGCTGCTAGGTTATCTACATAAAATGTAAAGTTATCGTTAGTGCCTGTGCCGAAGTCTATAAACTTAGGTAAATAGTAACTGTTAGTATCAGCAGGATTGTATGTCCAAGAAACATTATTGCCATTACCGGTAAAGATGTAGTTATCAAAGTGTCTTACTGTGAATGTATAGCCTATATTACTGATGTCAAATCCGCCTGTGCCTGTGGTTAGATTGAATCTTAGGGTATCATTACCACTCATGCCGTCCACACCGCCCTTTTTGCTTGTGAAAACACTCATGTCTGTTACAGCTACAATGTCGTTAAAACGGGTAAGACCAATACTTTGAGTCCCGTTAGCAGTATTATCAATAGTAACACCACCGCCCGTCTGACCACCTGTGAAACCGTTAGAATCAATAACACCGTTGGTGATAGCAGATGTGGAGGAATCGTAAGATATGAGATTATCGCCGCTTCCTAATATCAAATTAAGGTTGGAGCTGCTGCTTAAACCGCCGAAAATATTGTCGCCACTACCACCTTTAAAGGTATTGAAGTTTGTAAAATGGTCTTGAGTGGTGGTTCCACTACTATTAACTTGCGCAAAACCGCCTGATACATTTATATCAATACCAACGCCTGAGCCTAAACCACTGTAATCTAAGGTGTTAGTGTTGCCGCTGGTGCCAACATAACGTCTGCCCTCTACGGTGGCAGTGGCTACGGTTGAGTTGTAATCACCGAACCAAATAGCATCGTAGGTATGACGACCGCCGGTTGCATTTGTATTTATGTTAAAACTAACACCACTTCCGCTTACCAAACTTGAGGTTGCGGAAGCAGCAGTGCTGTATACTAAAGTTCCGGTTATACCGGTTAAGCGGGTAAGGTTTAAAGTATTGCTGTTATTGTTACCCCAAATATTTTTTAGCCCGTTTGATGCAAATACTGTATCACTGCCTTGCGAATCTACAAAATCTGTAAGATTTTGAACACGGTCTACCCTAGCGGTAGCTGCTTTAAATACTATACCCTGACCACCACCATTATCAAGCATGGCAACCACGCCGCCTTGAATATTACTGTAATCCATAGTGTTTACGTTAGTGCCGCCACTGTTTACTCCAAATACTATTTCCGTATTCATAAATTCTGATGCGATTACCGTATTGGTTCCTGTTCCCAGTTTAAATATATTGAAACTGGTTAGATAGTCGATGGTGCCACCTCTATCTATTTGAATTTGCGGAGTAGCGTTAGGGTCATAAGTAGGAGAACTAGGGTCAAGAGTAGCGTCATTGATAGTGAAATCAATGTTAACATCGGTGGTAATAGCTTTATAGTCTACGGTATCTTGAGATCCGCCACCACTATCTATTACTAAAGAGGCATCAGATGTTTGAACCGCAAAATAATCGGAAAAGTTAGTTAATTTATAACCAAGAGTTCCACCGGTGGCAGTAATTGTTGCTCCACCCATGTATTGGCTTGTAATTTGAGACATGGTTATTGGAGTAGCTTCTGTTCCCAAAGGATTATTTAATCTTTCAAAGGAAACCAAATTTGTGCCTTTACCCATATCAATAACATAACCACCGCTGGTTAGTCCGCTGGAGAATACTATAACGTTATCACCATCAACTAAATTGATATTTTTAATACCTTTAACATCAATATATTGATCTAATACAGGGCTGTTGGAAGTATCACTTTTTCTGTAAAATTTACCAATGGCTAAGTCTATGTATAAACTTACTAAAGCTCCCATCGCTCCTTGTGAGCCGGTTGACCAGTCGTAATCATGCAGACCTGCCGTTCCCATTTCTAAGGTATCGCCGTTGCTGCCTGGACCGCCGCCATCGATTGAACCGTGATTGTTTAAAATTATGGCATCACTTAGGGAGAATGTATCATCAAATGAAGAACCTGTCAAAACGTCAAAGTTTTTAAAGCCGATGCTGCCACCACCACCTTGATCGGTTAATGTTCCTGCGGCTAAGTCGAATTTGTATCCTGCGGTTGAGGATGATTTTATTATAAGTGTATCACGCCCGCTACCACCATCAATACTGTTTAAAACAGTGGGGTTAAAAAATAAATTGAAAGTATCATCACTTGCGGTGCCGATAATACTTTGGATATTTTTAAGGGTATCGGTAAAAGCTCCTTTCTGTACCTGATAATCGGTATCATCAGCTGTAGTGCCGAGGATAAAAGAAAATCCGCTTGGAGTATTGGCTTGAGTGTAATTTACTGTGCTGCCTGTGCCACCACCATCAAGGGTATAACCGTTGTTGTAAATTCCCATAAATGTTACACCACCACCTGCTATGATGGTATCGTTCACATTCCCATAGTAATTTGCAATACTGGTAGCTCCGTTGGCTACTGCAATTCTGCCGTAAAGCATATCTTCCAATGTAATATCTAAGCCGCTACCCACCGCACTTACGTCTAAGGTATTATCACCAAAGCCCGCCCGAACAGTTAAATTCTGGGTGTTGCTACCTAATTTAATGTAATCATCACCATCACCGGTTACTAATTCATTCCAGTTGTAGATATTAAAAGTTTCCGGATTACTAGGGACAATATTACCACTGGAATCTATAGAATATGATCCCAATTGGAAAGCGTTTGCTGAAGTAGTTGTATTATCGAAATATATCGGTATACTGCCCAATGAAGAAACATCCACTGTGGCATCTCCACCACCTATTCCACCGGTGCCGTTTTTATTAGCATTTACAACAAGACCACTAAAGTCTGTCCCTATTTCTATTTTTATTGTATTATGTCCACCACCCAAATTAATTTGGTTAGGGCTGCCGGCTATGCTGGAATCGCTTAGCATGTTATAATAATCAATGGCTCCGCCTCCTTTGGTAACGGAAAGTGTAGCACTTACCCCTGAAAGAATCGGTCTGACGGCGAACAGGTCTAAGATTACACCATTTCCTGCAGCACGGACATTACCAAACACTGAGTTTGTATAATTGATAGTGTTATTACTGCCATTTAAAAGGAAGTATAAATTAAGGGAAGAAGATCCCGGTTTTGGTGCAACAATACCGGTGTTATCAACTGAACTCATATTTACGGTATCACCGCCACCGGCTGAGCCGTTAAAAATATCAAATTCATTAAACACATGGTTATAACTACCAAGAGACAATACAATAACCTTTTGTGTTGAAGTCGGATTGTTAGGATTAGTAACACCCACATCATAGGTTATACTACCTGTATAATTAGGGTTTATTAGAACCGTATCGGTGCCGCCACCACCGGTAACGTCATAGTTTTTACCATCAGCAGTTGTTTCGTTAACTTGCCAAGTATCATCTAAGTTGGTTAATATGTAAGCATCAATATTCGTGAAAATAGTTGAATCAACATTGCTGTCAGATACTGCCACATCATAGTTTTCGAAAGATACGGTATTGTATCCGCCGCCGCCATCTATTTTATAAGAGGTATTGTTAGGGTTTACCAAGAAGATGTCATCACCATCTCCACCCTTAAAGTTTTCAATGCCATCGAAGTAATCGGTGCTGTTTACCACGCCACCAATTAGTTTATCCACATGTTGTGTTGCATCGTTAAAGTTTTTACCTAAGTCGAATCTTAGGCTAACGCTTGCCGGTGTTGCTCCATCGCTACTGCCGCTATAATCTAATGTGTCTTGACCATTACCACCATGGAAGGTATAGCTTACTTTTTTGCTACCATCGTAGAATATATTAAATATGGTGCCTGAATCTGAACCAAAGAAAATACTAAAGTTATAAAGTGATAAAGTCCCTAAAACCGCAACATTATTATTTATATCAAAGGTAAGAGCGTTAGAGCTGTCTTTGGCATAAAAAGTATCACGCGCACCGTAAATACCACCCCAAATATTTGAGAAATGTGCAGATTCATCATAATCTACCCGTGTATCAATGGTATCGCTCAGGCGCAATGTTGTAAATTCGTGAAATATCTGCTCAAGATCGTTTAATTTTACTGTTCCTATATTATAGTTTATATAAAGAACATCCCCTGCATCTTTTAAATCATATGGTGCATTGCCTGATGGATTTGCAGGAATTGTAGTAATAGTATTTGTTGATTGAAAATTATCATTACCGGCATAATACGCTCTGGTGCCACTTTGCCAAGAAGGACCATCTTCTAAGATAAATACATCATCACCATCGGTAGCTGTTACTATTTGGAAGTTATAGATAGTATCTTGTATTTCTCTGAGAACATTCCCATTAACATCACTAATTCTTTTTGCCAGCGCTCCTGATTTAAGATTATATGATATTGTGGTATACATAGCTGAGGCCGCATCATAAATTTTGGAATAATCAATGGAGTTATTTCCGCCGGCCCCATCGTAAATCATGCTGCTGTCTTGAGATCCCGCAATATTAAAGACATCGGCTTGAGTTGATCCTACAATCCAATTAATATTAGAGAAAGTATCAACATTCACACCGCCTTGACCTTTTCTAACAGTTCCGTTGGCTCCACCTTCACCTATGCCACCATTGGCATTGTTATTGATTGCCATAACATTATCTACATTTATTTCAGAACCAGTATTCAGAGAATCTGCGCTGTAGTCTATTTTATCTTGTGTGCCTCCTAAACCATCTAACGTATAGTTAGCATTGGCGAACAATATAAAGATATCGTTATATCTTGATGCACTTATATCAGTTATATCGTAAACTTTATCTACACCACCGGGTTTTGTAATATGCACATAGCCGCTGTAGTTTACGTAATCTATGGTAACACCCTGTTGATTATGATTGTTAGGGTTATTACTGCTTAACCATGTGGCGTAAGAAAGGGTATCGCCTGAAGTATCCGCCTGAGAACCTTCTGCTTTTCCACGATAAATCATAGAGCCACTACCGCTACCAAAGATTGTATCTTTGCCATCGGTTCCTATATAGGTTCCATTATTTACCCTTAAAATATCATTAGAACTACCATACTCAGCTTCACCTGTTACTGCGCTAAACTTAACATCACCATTTACTAAAGAAAAATCTAAGGTTTTATTACCGCCATTGCCATTATAAATTATTGAGAAATTTTTATCATCTGCAAATCTAAGGTAATCATTTCCGCTTGAACCTTGAATATTACGGAAATAGTTTGTTCCACCTGCTGCTGTATCGTATAGACCAAAGTAGATTTTTTCATTATCATTAAAGTCTCTTGCATACAGAACATTAAGTTTTGAGGTAACTGTTGAAACATATGCTCCTACCGTATCATTAAATGCAATTAATGCCGGAGCCCCCAATACTAAGGTATCACCACCGTTTGCATTTTGTGTGGCATCGAAGGTATTACCACCACTGTATATTTTAAATCCATTGAATCCTGCTGTGGACGTAATGGTTATTGTATTATCTGAATTGGCGGAATCTCCCAACATGGAATCCTCTAAATACAATTCATCAAAGTTTTTAAATGTGGAATTGGAATTATCTATATTACCAAACGGATTAGTTGCTTGGTTGTTCACATTTACCACGCCATTATTAAAATTAATTTTTATAGCTTGGTTAAATATATACTGACCTGTTCCGGGAGCACGATATTCATTATGTTGGAATCTGATAGCATCAACGCCATTAATGGTTGGGTTATTTATACTGCCCATGGTAGCTTTACCATCGGCATAGTCATTACCCCAGCCATAATAATAAGTATCATCACCTTCGCCCATATACACTATGGCATCACCGGTGCTACCATAAAATACATCATTACCATCAAGCAAATCGTAAATATGTCCATGTGCCACACCACCATATACCACGTCATCAAAGCTCGTTGTCCGGACAATTAATGGATCAAACAATGTTGAATATGTATAGGTATTATACATGGAAAAATTATTTAAATCGTTATCCTGATGAACCTGTCTAAAATCAAGTGTAACTTCACTTCTTCCTAACACCAATTGTTGAAACTTTGCATTATATCCTTCTATTTGAACTTGGATTTGCTGCATTATATCTTCTAACCCGATTGGGTTACCATAACTATCTACAGCATTCGCTTCCTTATACGTAAAATACAAATTTACTACTTGGCTTTGTGATTTTGGTGTAATGTAAAACATCCCTTGACCTAAGGGTTGCACTTCCACTAAATCTGTAGTATTGAATACTACCCCATCAGGAACATTCTGAATTAATATTGAGCTTAGTGTTGAGTTTCCATCGGTTATGTATATACTTAATCCTCTTACTATATCATTACCAACATAGTCTTTAAATAACAAACTCCCATTGATTGTTGAATAATCTAGTAGCTGCGGACTATACTGATATGTTGCATAATCATTCCCTATAAAATCTCCGCCTCCTGCCATGGCTTCTATCTTTTGAAACACATCTCCATCATCCGCTGTTGGTGTGGAGTAAGTCACTCCCGTTCCATATATTGGTGCTGATTTCGGATTACTTGTTCTGGTTACCACCGGTAATGTGCTTGGTTCATCCTGATTTAATAATGTTCTGCCATTATATCTGTAGGTTATTTCCGCATCGTATGCTGCTGTCCCTTCAGGAAATAATCTTAACATCATATATGGTGATAAACTTACATCCTGCGCTAATATCGGATGTTGTTCATCTACGTCTATCATTCCTACCAATTTTCTTGAGTTATACTGTCCATTGGTTAAAAATGTCTCCCCGCTTGATAAAAATTCTCCGGTTATCATTGAACGTGGTGTTGATATTACTCTACTTACCACCATTGCACTCGGTGCATCAAACGAATTTATCAACGCTGAGTTATTATTACTTGAGCCTAAAAAATCTTCCAACGAATACGAATGCGCCAGCGAATCTAATATCTGCGGTGCTTTATCCTGCAATGCCATTATCGAATAGTTTGCTATCGTTATACTTCCGCCTCCAAGCGTCCGTATTACTAAGTCTCCATTCACTATCTCACTTCGCAACGAGGACACATCAAATCCTATATTTATTCTATCTCCCGGATGAGCGTATATCACTACATTCTCACGACGAGGATCAGATACGTTGATTGCTTCTGGATTGTAAACTACTGAACTTGACATTTAATACCCTTTGATATAATTTTTCTATTCTAAATTTTACTATACACAAAAAAATAAAAGATTAACAAGAGAAATTCCATATCTTTATATTTTATTGCTATTTTATTGTTTTATTGGAAAATAAAATGCTAAGATTGATTTCTTTCTTGAGCCAGATTTATAAGGTTTTCCAGCCAATTATTGAAGTTAGGACACATTTCCCTGATTTTATGCACACCAATCTCCTGCGCAATGGTATAACCATAAATACTCTTTTTATAGCGTTTAAAAATTGCATGGATTCGCTTAGATGGAGCTGTAAGAATACTGTTATTTACTTTTTCCGGAGGTAAATCGCCAAGATTCGCTTTAAATTCCTCAATATATTTCTGCACCACAATAGGGTTATCATCCATATATTTGCATAAAATATTTAAATCGGAAAACAATAATGCCTCAAACTCATACATTTGAATGTAAGGAATGATATTTTTGCAATTTTGCAATCCTGCAGCAGTGAGGATTCGCTGGCAAAGACTTTCTTTGGTTTCGCCAAAGTTTTGTCCCTCAAAGCCATAGAAATCATACAGTGTGGTAACATAATCGTAATTATTTGCCATTAAGGAAAGCACACTTTCGATTCTTGGAATGTTCACATTGCCGCCAAGAATCAGTGGATCTGCCAAATTAATATTGAAATTTTTTAAATATCGCGCAAGGACATACTTCGCAAAATAAGCCTCGGTTTGCCCCTCCACAGAGATTCCCAGCGTTATCTCTTTAGCCATTATAGAGGACCTCCGCCAAAAAGATTCATCATCCACAACTCACCTAAGGAATATTTTTTCAACCATTCTTTGAGTTTGCCGTTATCTATGTGCTTAATTTCGGTTTCGTTGCTATCAACATTAAAATTTAACACATAGATATTTTCTATGTTTAAGCGGTTTAAAATATATGGAGATTGTGTAGCGACCATAATTTGCGAATCCTGCGAATAGGATTCTATTAAATCGCCAAGAATATCTATGGCAAGCGGATGCAGTGAAACCTCCGGCTCTTCCAGTAAAACTAAAGAAGACCGCAAACTAAGCGGTAAATTCAATAAAAGGCTTAAAATAATGAAACGAATCGTGCCATCGGATAAACTTTTCATGCTTACAGGATATTTTACATCCTTCATTTTAAACTTTAAGATAGTTCCTTGTTTTTCTTCCACAAAGTAAAAATCTTCAAAAGATTTTACCACGAGTTTTAGTGTATCAACGATTCGCTTATAACTTACGGTATATTGCGATTTTAATAAATACAGTAGAGAAGCCATATTGGAAGCATTACTAGCAAGGGTTTTGGTATTACTTTTATCTACCATCTGCAAGTTGTTGCTAAACAGATTCGTGCTGTAAAAGCTATAACCAGCCACGTTAGAGAGAAAGCTCTTCACGAATTGCTCTTCGGTTGACAGCACAAAATCGCCCTTTAAATTTAGGACGGTGAAGTCTTGGTTGTTGTAGCTTTTAGAAGTGCCATCGCTTAGCGTGAATTTCTCGTCAATAATTTTGAAGCCTTTGTTGACCTCGTATTCCAGTGTAAATTGATAAGAATAGGAAAGAGACTGGAGCGTATCTTTAAACTTTAAATACAAACTAATTTTACTTTCAAGATTCCATTGATGGATGCAATCCTGAAAACTAATGCCTTTACTTTGGAAATAAGCGTCAATACCATCATGAAATGCGCTGGAGATGAGGTCGATAATGGAAAGGAAGTTAGACTTTCCCACACCATTAGAGCCTATCAACACCGTTAGATTGTTAAGATGCTCTAAGTTAAATTCTTTAAAATTCTTAAAATTAGCAACTTTAAAACTTTCTAATATCAACACATTATTCACTGTGGTTTTTTATTTTAATTATATTATAATTATTTATCATGAAAGATGCAAAAAATTTATTTTATTTTCTCGAAAAACTCGCCCGTCCAACCATGGATAAAAAAGGGATTCATTTGGTAAAATTGCTTGAAGACTGGCAGTTAATTATGCCTTTGGAAGTTAAAGATATGCTCACGCCTTCTAAAATAGTATGGAATGCAAATAATCAGGGAGTTTTGTATGTGCGCTCAAAAAGCAGTATTATAAATCACATTTTGCTACATAAAAGACAAGACCTTATAACCAAAATAAACGCCTATTTCGGCTATAACTGTATTGTAGAAATTAAGTTTATAACATAAACATCATTTATACTTGCTATTTGCGTTTTATTTCACTATTATTGTATGGTAGATGTTTTAAGAGGCATATCAATGATTCTAAAAAAATTAATTCTTGCTTTCTTTGTGGTAGTATTCAGTAATACATTGCTATCTGCAGCTCCCATAGAAACTCACAACCGATTCTTAGGCAAAGCTGATGCTCCGGTTACCATTTATGAGTTTGCCTCTATTGCTTGCCATTACTGTGCGCAGTTTGATAAAGAAATTAAACCAAAAATCATACAAGATTATGTAGACGCCGGTAAAGTAAAAATTGTTTTTATGGATGTGCCTTTTGGTAGTGAGGCGAATCTTTTTGCCCATTCTTTATTGTATCAAACTAAAAATAATGAAGATTTCTTTAAGTTAATAAGCGTATTTATGGAAAATCAAGCCAAATTACAAAATGTAAATGATGTAAAAGTTTATGCAAAATTAATGGGAATTTCAGATAAATCCATAGATTTTGCGCTTAATAATAAAGAGTTTCGTGAAGCGTTTATTAAAAAATCGCAAGAATATATGAAAAGTCTTGCTATTGAGGGAACTCCAACCTTGTTTTTTGTAAAAACAGGAACTCCGCTAACAGCATCTAGTGTAAAGTTAGTGGGTTTAAAACCTTATGACGCTATAAAAAGAGAAATTGACAGACTTTTAAAATAGATGATTGAAAATAAACTAAAAGACTTAGAAGAAAAGATTGCTAAAACACAAAGCTATGCTTTAGCTAAATCTAAAGTCGTGGATACTAGACAAGTTGATTTTGCTCAAGTGCGGTTAGCTTTAAATGTTATGCTGGAGTTAGTCAGCGGTTTTGTAGCAGGAGGAGCGATTGGATTCGGTCTTGATAAACTTTTCGGAACTAATTTTGTTTTTTTTATAATATTTGTAATTCTTGGCTTTATGGCAGGATTAAGAAATTTAAATAAATATTTGGGTAAATTGTAATGGAATCACCTGTAGAACAGTTTCAAGTTAAAACCATCGGCAACCAAATTTTGGTAAACGGCTGGGATATTTCTTATAATAATACCGCACTTTTTATGACTATTGCGGTTATAATAATTGCAGTGTTCTCGTATTTAGGATTAAAAAAAGCCAGTCTTGTTCCTAATAAAATGCAGCTTGTAACAGAATTTGGATATGATTTTGTTTACGGCTTGGTTAGAGACAACATTCCCGGCGAAAAAGGAAAAAAGTTTTTTCCGTTAATTTTTACTATCTTCTTTTTCTTCTTGGTAGGAAATTTAATTAGTTTAGTTCCGTATTCCTTTACCTTTACCGCTCAAATCGTTATTACTTTATCGGTAATGAGCTTAATAATGCTTATTACTATCGTTTACGGTATATATCTGCATGGCTTTAAAATATTTAAAATATTTTTACCATCAGGAATTCCTATTTATTTAATTCCTTATATGTTCGTGCTGGAATTTATTTCATTTTGGGCAAGAGGGCTCAGCACAGGTGTCCGTTTATTTGCCAACATGATGGCAGGACATATTTTAATGAAAGTTATCGCAGGATTTATAGTGGCATTGGGTGTTTTTGGAATCCTACCACTAGGTTTTACAATTCTTTTATATATCTTTGAATTAGGGGTAAGCTGTATTCAAGCATATATATTTGCAATACTATCTTGTATCTTTTTAGACCAAGTAGTAAATTTACATTAGTTATTAATTATAGAAAAGAGGTTTAATCATGGATTTTGAAAGCGCAGCACTGATTGCTACAAGTTTAAAATATATAGCCGTGGGTTTATGTATGATTCCTATGGGCGGTGTGGCAACAGGTATTGGGGTTATGTTTGGCTCCCTTGTAACAGAAATGTCAAGAAACCCTGCTGCTAAAGGAACTTTATTTACTTATACTCTAATTGGTTTCGCTTTAGCTGAGGCTGCCGGTTTATATGCTTTCGTTGTGGCATTTATTATTTTATTCAGTTAAAAATTAAGGAATTAGAAATTAAATTTAGTTTTTTGCAACATAATTACTAAATTTAATTTTTTATTCTCTGTAAAGTTGGAAATTAAATAATTATGAAATACATAAATATTAAGTGTTTATTATTTTTATTACCTTTGTTGTTTATGACAGGAATGTTATTCGCTAATCAGCCTCAAGATTCTTCTTCTAATGTGGCTGTGGTTTCTACAGAGGTAGCCGCAACAACAAACGAGCCTTTATCAACGGAAGTTAAGCAAGTAGCTAAAGAAGAAGGTGCAGGTTTACCGCAGTTTGATACATCAAAATATTCTCAACAGATATTTTGGTTAATTATCAATTTTGGTATTCTGTATTTATTTGTTAAATACTTTATTATTAGAAAAACTCAGGGTATTAAAGTAAACAGAAGCAATG
Source organism: Alphaproteobacteria bacterium (assembly GCA_031274895.1). Lineage (GTDB taxonomy): Bacteria > Pseudomonadota > Alphaproteobacteria > WRAU01 > Hepatincolaceae > WRAU01. The sequence continues at coordinate 476 of JAISPM010000067.1, read as the reverse complement.
TGATTCTTGCGAACATAGAAAAATCTATGAAAATTAAAAAGAGTATAGATAAAATTAATCAGGAAATTGATTCCATAAAATCTAAATATAAAATGGAAATCAATAAATCTAAGGAATCGCTTTCAAAAAAAATATCCGAACTTTCTAAAAATAAACAAGACGAAATGGATAAGTATAAGCAAGAAAAATTAGAAGATTTTGAAAGTAAAAAAAGCGAATATTCAGCAGGAATGAATATTGAAAGCGACGTTAAGCAACTTTCATCTATAATAATTGAAAAATTGAATTTAAATAAATAAGGCTTTGGTATGTTTAGTTATTTCTATGATGTGCATTTTTGGTTGGTTATTGGCTTTATTATTGCCATGACCTTATTTGTTAAATTTACCTATAAAATTATTAATAATATCTTAGAAAAGAAAATTAAAGATGTTGCCGCAGAAATTGACAACAGCGTAGAGGTTTTAAATGATGCT
>JAISPM010000096.1 GCA_031274895.1 Alphaproteobacteria bacterium | reverse complement strand
TTCCTTAAAAATAATTAACGACTTTGAAGCGCAGGCAATGGCGGTAGAACATCTAGCGGCAGCTGATATTAAAGTTATCCATGGTGAGATATTTGAGGAATCTGTTTGTCGTAATATCGCAGGACCCGGCACAGGATTCGGTAATGCTTTGTTGTATCAAAAAAACGGAGCGTGGAATATTTTGCCAACCGAAGCAGGGCATTGCGTAATTGGCAGCTGTTCGCCACTAGAGGACGAAATATTTAAGCGTGTTAAGATGGATTCTAACACAAAGGAACCCTACGGCGAGCTGTTTGTTTCGGGCGGCGGAATTTTAAGAATATATAATGCTCTCAAAGAAATTAACGGAATATCTGGTGGCTTTACTACGACTTTGGATATATCTGCCAATGCTGAATCCGATGCTACGGCAAAACAAACCATGGAAGTATTTTATGGGTTGTTAGGAACGCTACTTGCCAACATTGCGCTATCTTACCTGCCATATGGCGGAATTTATCTCACTGGCGGCATAATTCCGCAAACACTTAATACCGATATGGAAAAAATCTTGATAGATAGGTTTTTAGATAGAAAACTGGATACGGTAAAAGCCATATTATACAAAATTCCTCTTGCCGTAATTACCAGAGAAAACCCTGCCATGTTAGGATTGGCAAAGCATGTAAGTTCCATTATATAAAACAGCATTTTATATTGTAAAACTAAACGGGCTATGTTATAGTATTATACAAGTTGAAATTATATGGAGATTTTGTTATGAATAAGCTATTCTCTTTAATATTATTTTTAGTTTTTCTTGGTAATACCGCCATAGCATCTGATTTTATCAGCTATAACGAAGCCACTCTCAAATTTAACAAAGAACATATATCTAAAAATAATGAAGCTCTTGTGGCTTTAATTGCCCTTGCCGATAAGGCTTTAGCTAATCCGATAGATCCCGTAACCAATAAAACCTTACTCCCTGCCAGTGGCAATGCCCACGACTATTACAGCTTTGGACCATACTGGTGGTCAAATCCCGATACGGCGGATGGACTTCCGTATATTCGTAAAGATGGTGAAACCAATCCAGCCACTCGCACCTCCGCCACCGATAAAGACAGACAAATTAAATTCTCTAACGATGTTATGCACTTAGCTTTAGCCTATTATTTCACAGACGACAAAAAATATGCCAATAAGGCGGTAGCCCAGCTGCGTGCATGGTTTATTGACCCTAAAACTAAAATGAATCCCCATCTTAAATACGCTCAAGCCATTCCGGGAATTGTTGATGGGCGCGGCATTGGTATATTAGATACACGACTGTTCATTAATGTAATGGATAGTGTTATTTTATTAAAACCCGTTCTGTCAGATTCCGACTACAAAGCCATTACGAAATGGTATAGCGAGCTTTTAACTTGGATGTTAAATAGCCCAGAAGGCTTTGAGGAAGACAACTGGCATAATAATCACGGCACATGGTTTGATGCCCAAGTGGTGGCCTTTGCTCTATTTACCAATCAAAAAGATATCGCCAATAAACGTTTGCAAATTACGCAAATGCGCCGCATTGGCGGACACTTTGATATAAAAGGAGAGCAAATTGCTGAACTTGAACGCACTCTGCCATGGCATTACTCTAATTTTAACTTAGAAGGTTATGGGTTGTTAGGACATTATGGCGAAATCGCAGGCGTAGATATTTGGGGTTATGATATGGACGGACACAATCTTAAAAATGGCTTTACTTTAATAGCAAAAACTGTTATAAATCCTAAAGGTTGGGCTTATGCCACAAAAACCGAAAAATTTAATCCTAATGAAGCCTATTTAGCCATGCTGTATGCTTCCACTGCTTATGAAGACCCTATTTTTAAGCAAGCCCTCACCGTTTTAAAGAAAGATAGTTCTAATGCCAAAAATATTAATAATTTATTGTTTTAGTTTTTTATGGTTTTTGTCTGCTGTAGCCTTTGCAGAAGACAAGAGTTTTGGTATTTTAAGTGTGGAAAACGGTTTAAGCATTCATAAAGAGCAAAGTTTATCGCCACGGGATGATAAAGAAGAACCTGACTCTACAGCGAAATTTAATGCTGTGCTGCCTAAAGTGATGGGTTCAGCCGCCGCAAGTGATTGGAGTGCTAACCTTGAAGCAAAAGTAAAAAAAGATTATGATGAGTTTTTTGCTGTAATTAAAGAAAAACCTCCCTATTACTTCCGCTACACTTTTGACGTGGACTATACACTTTATTCCGGCACGGTTTTACCGTTTTTAAGTATCGCTGTAGGTTTTGATTCCTACTTAGGCGGAGCGCACGGCAATTACCTATTGCGCACCACAACTTTTAACACTGAAAACGGCTTAATTCTTAGGTTAAGCGACATTTTTACAACTGAAGGCTTGGCTTTTATTATTAATGATATAAATCAACAAATAAAGCAGGATACTGAAGAGCAGTTTTTTAAGGATGCTGAGGTTGTAAACCTAGATAATGTTGATTTTTATTTTGATGGAAATCAGATAGTGTTTATTTTCCAACGCTACGATATTTCACCTTACAGTAGCGGCATGCCGAGTTTTAGTTATGATGTTCGTAGATTGCAAGAACAATTGTTTTTTATTAAATAAAAACCACTACCCCGTCCGACCATGTCGTCCACCCCTTCGCCTGCAAAGGGGAATTTAAAGAAGACAATTAATACCCATCGGCAACCACATCTACCAAAATATATAAATCTTTGTTAAAGTCGCCGTTGTCTTTAACTTTGTTTAAAATCATGGATATTTTGGATCGCTCCAAAGATTGCTCCGCTCTTCCGCCAATGGAAACCACATAAATTACATTATCGGTAGTATTAAGTTTAGTTCCTGCCATACTCAGCGTTTTTTCAAAACTATCTAACATATTATAGAGCTTGTATGAATTATCCTTAAGTGCTATCTCATTAATAATAGATTCTTGATTCCTATGAGCTTTATCAAGGGTTTGTTTATAAAAAGAGACAATACCGTAAGTATAATTATTTAATAGAATATCGGTTTTTGTAAGCGGCTCAAAAGAATTGTAATCAAAATTAACTACATAGGCATCTTTACCGTAAACAGGATAGGTAAACCTAAAATGAGCCGTGGTTTCTTCGGTAATTTGTGAATTAATAAACGGCAAATTCACAGCTATACATGGAATGGTATTTGGTTCAAAAACCGCATTATTTTCACAACGGACTGATTTAAAGGAAAATCTTTCTTTAGTATAATTAAGAGGCTCCATTATATAAAAAGAATTTATAATATCCGCAAAGCTGTTTAAAGAATCCCTGAAGTTTTCTCGATAATAACCATTAATACGCTTCGCTGCCAAAAATTTATTTTTATCTAAATGCTCTTGCAGTTCATTATTTAAAAAGTTTTTCTCTGAGGTAGATAATTCTCTAGCTTGCACATTAAAAGCAAAAATTAAAAAGAACAAAATAATAATATTAAATATATACATTCTATCCCATTTTATAAGAAACCCTCCAAAGCGGAGGGCTTCAGTTGCAAATATATTTACTTTTTAGAATAAAAATCAGCTATTTCTGCTAAAGATTTACCTTTAAAATTAGCAATTTTATCACTGCAGAAGAATTGTGTGTATCTTTCTTCGCATAGCTCTTGCATAGCTTTCATACCTTCAGTAAGATATTTTCTAGGATCAAATTCGCTTGGATTTTCAACAAACTCTTTTCTTATGGCAGCAGTAAAAGCCATTCTTAAATCGGTATCAATGTTTACTTTTCTAAAGCCGTTTTTAATCCCTATTTGAATTTCTTCCACAGGAACCCCAAAGGTTTGCGGGATTTTACCGCCGAATTCGTTAATCATATCTTGGAATTTTTGCGGCACACTGGAAGAACCGTGCATAACTAAGTGGGTGCCTCCGGTAGCTTTAGATATTTCCGCAATTCTATCAATCGCCAAAACATCGCCCGTAGGTTTTTTGCTGAATTTATAAGCACCATGAGAGGTTCCAATGGCTACTGCTAAAGAATCTACGCCGGTCATTTTAACAAATTCTGCTGCCTGAGCGGGATCTGTCAATAGTTGTTCGCGAGTTAAAGTCCCTTCCGCACCATGACCATCTTCCTTATCGCCCTTACCTGTTTCAAGAGAGCCTAAAACGCCAAGTTCACCCTCAACAGAAACTCCCATGGCATGAGCTGCTTCCACAACTTTTTTAGTCATGGCAGAATTATACTCAAAAGAGGCAACAGTTTTACCATCAGCTTCAAGAGAGCCATCAATCATCACTGAACTAAAACCGTTTTGCATAGCGGTAAGACAGGTAGCAAAAGAATTACCATGATCTTGATGCACCGCAAAAGGAATTTCACGATATTCTTTTTCTATGGCAGGAATTAGTTTTGCTATAAAGTTGTCTGTAGCATATTTTCTGGCACTTCTACTAAACTGAATTATCACAGGAGAACCTGTTTTACGAGCAGCTCTAAACACCGCATGGGCTTGTTCAATATTTGAAATATTAAATGCAGGATGTCCATAACCGTTTTCAGCCGCATGGTCTAGTAGCTGTCTTAAAGAAACTAACATTCTTGTTTTCTCCTTGTTGTTTAAAACAATTAATTATAACATAATAGGGAATAAATTTCAACTTAAATCACCAAAAAAATCCCCTTCTTGTAGAAGGGGTGCCTCCGTAGGAGGCGGGGTAGTAGGAAATTAGTTAGTAAAAATAAATAAATTTTTTAATGCTACGCATAAATTATTAATTCCACTACCCCGTCAGCTACGCTGCCACCCCCTCGCCAGCGAGGGGGATTAAGAATTTAAAAAATTTTCTATGGATTTTTTTAAATTTAGAACTTTTAGGTGTAATTGTTGCAGTTTCGGATTTTCTATATCCGCAGGTTGTGGCTCCAACTTTGGAGAAGTATTTTGCAACACCTGTTTCACACCACCCAACGAATATTTTTGGTTATAAACCATATCTTTAATTTTAAAGAGGGTTTCAATATCAGACTTTGAATAATATCTGCGCTCGCCTGCCTTACGGAGAGGACGAATATAATCGCTGAATGTATTGCTCCAAAATCGCACTACATGCTGCTCTATCCCAAGGATTTTCGCGGTTTCCCCGATGGAATAACTGTTTTTTTCTGCATCTTCTTTGTTGAACATTTTGCCTCTATTTTTTTATATTTAAAGTTAGTTCCACTACCCCGTCCGGCGATGCCGTCCACCCCTTCCCCTTTGAGAGGGGAATTTAGTAAGATTTATTTTATATTATACGTCTCAATAAACTTTAATGCCGCATCTTTTTGGGCGATTTTTTTATTTTTGCCCTCACCTATTGTATCATCATAACCCTCTACAACCACCTTAACATAAAACACCGGCTCGTGTTCGCTACCCGATTTAGACACATCCACATATTCAGGAATTTTTAGTCCACGCTTTTGCGCCCAATTTTGTAAAGTAGATTTTGGATTAAAAGCCTTATAAATACTATCTTCATTATAATTTTTAATATAGATATCCCAGTGCTTTTTAATAAAATTTTTCACAACATTAAAATCGCTACTATCGATATAAACCGAGGCAATAATTGCCTCCATGGTATCGGCAATTACGCTATCTTCCAAACTTGTATTGTGGCGGATATATTCTGCTATGCCAAGGTCTCGTCCAATATCGCATAACACCTCTGCTGATGTAAGGTAAGAAAAAGATTTTGATAGGAATCCCTCGTCTTTTTTAGAAAAATGGCTGTAGAGAATATCTGCAATCAAACTGCCTAAAATTTTATCACCCAAAAATTCCAGCCTTTCGTTACTATTAAGAATTGAGTTAAAAAAGCTACTGTGGGTTAAAGCCTTTTCTAAATTCTTAATATCTTTAAATTTATAGCTGAGATTGGTTTCTAAATTTTTTAGCATAATTAATTCCACTGCCCCGTCTGCTCCGCATCCACCCACAACGCCCAAGCGAAGGGGAATTTAGAGGGTTATTTTACAACCTTAAATATCCGCTCAAATCTAATGTCGGTAAACCATTTCCATACCTGCATAAAGCTGCCATCAATGGAAAAGAAAATCATGCCGCCTTTACCTACTAAATTCGCCTTTGGCACGGCACCAACATCAGAGAAGCGGCTATCCCTTGAATTATCACGATTATCTCCCATCATGAAAAATTCATTTTCACCTAAGGTTATGGGACCATAAAACTGACTTTCGTAAGAATAATAGCCCTTAATTTGCCAAATAATATAAGATACCCCATTTGGCATATATTCACGATACACATTAATCGGTAAGCCATCAATAACAGCGGTTTCAATTAATTCCCTGCGCAGAGGCACATCGTTAATATATACAATACTGTTAATAACCTGAATTTTATCGCCGGGGAGACCGATTAATCTTTTTACATAGTCCGTATCATTATCACCGGGATATTTAAAAATTACCACATCGCCTCGCACGGGTTCTGTATAAAAAATACGGCTAGATGGCAGTAAAGGCAAACTAAACGGCAAACTATGGTTAGAATAGCCGTAATTATACTTGGTTACGAATAAATAATCGCCCTCAAGTAATCCCGGTTTCATGGAACCGCTTGGAATATAAAAGGCTTGCACAAGGAAACTTCTAATTAGCAATGCCACCACAAGGGCGATAATTATAGCTTTAACATTTTCCCGAATTTTTTCTTTTGTCGTTTTTGGAGCAGTCTCTTTCTTTTTAGACCAAAAATTAAATTTCACTTTAAATATTTCCTAACATTATTTATTACTAAATTTTAATAGTTTGAGCTTTATACTAGGAGCAAGGAGCGCGGTGTATACCAATACATAAGCGATATTGCGACAAAGTAGAAAGCCAAAATATTAAAATTTTACCAGTATTACCACCGAGGCAATTGCCATGCCGCCATCATCCGATAACGAAACAGCTATATCATATTCTAACCAATTTTTGCTTTTTAGTAAATATTCTTGTGCCGTCTCACTTAAATTTAAAATCGGCGCACCATGTTGATTTTTAACAATGGATATATCCTTAAAAGCAATATTACCGATACCCTCACCAATCGCCTTAGAAAACGCTTCTTTTGCGGCAAACCTTTTCGCCAAATAGTTAACATTAGGAATATTTCCTGCCTCAAGCAATTCTTCACTACTGAAAACCCTGTTTAAAAATTTATCACCAAATTTTTTATGGGTAGCAGCAACTCTATCAATAACGCAAATATCAATGCCGTTATATATTTTCATGCGTCAGACTCGCCTTCATATCGGCAATGGCTTTTTGCAAACCAAACTCAATTGCATAGCCGATAATAAAATGCCCGATATTAAATTCCACAATTTCCTTAATATTAGCGATATGCTTAATGTTAGCTAAATTTAACCCATGTCCTGCATGCACGGCAATCCCTGCATTGAATACCTTTTTCGCTTGGATTTCTATACGGAGAGCTTCCTCCTGCTGTTTATTAGCAGGCAGATTACAATAAACACCCGTATTAATTTCTATGGCGTCGGGCTTTAAATCTATGGCGGCACTGGTTTGCTCGTCAACTGCATCTATAAATAAAGATACTTTTATACCTTTTTGATGAAATAGTTGTATTGCCAGTGATAGCTCATCATAAATCGGCAGAAGATTCAAGCCTCCTTCCGTAGTAATTTCCGCACGTTTTTCGGGAACCAAGCACACGCTGTGTGGCAGCACTTTTTGCGTAGAAATTTCAATCATTTCCGCTGTTAATGCCATTTCCATATTTAATGGCGCATTAACATGCTTTTTAAGATTGATAATATCTTCATCACGAATATGGCGTCTATCTTCCCGCAGATGCGCTGTGATTTGGTCGGCACCATAGGTAATAGATTTTTTCGCTAGATCTATTAAATCGGGAAAACCTTCGTTTCTGGCATTGCGAAGAGTTGCAATATGGTCTACGTTAAAGCCTAAGATTCTTTTCATGTTAAAGTTTCCTTTTTAATTAACAATTGATTCCACTGCCCCACCTCCTACGGAGGCACCCCTTCGCCAGCGAAGGGGAATAAGGGCATTTAATTACCTATTAATCGTTCTGCAGATTTAATATATGGCGACTTATTCAGCTCCGCTATAACCTCTTCCGCATGTTGCTTATTATTTACCAGCAGGATGGCATTCAGCTTTTTAAATTCGTTATTTAAATAAATATCTTCCGTATAAATATCCAGCACCGAAGCCTGTTGTTTAAAGCAAATGGCTGAGGCGTCCATGAGTGAACCGACAACATTTTTAAGAATAATACTTACTTTTATTCTATAGTGGTAATCTTTATTATATTGATTAATCTCAAGCCATTTAACATTTATTTTAGACAAACTTTCCAATTGTGAAAAGAGGTTTTTACAGGATTCATGATGCACCTCTATTTTGTTAGATGGAAACAGCGCACCAACTATGGCATCGCCATAAACAGGACAACAACATTCTGCTAAATAAACCGCACCCAAAGGGAAATCTTCAGCGACAACCACATTATCATATAACTCTTGCGAATTAATTTTTTGTTGCGGATAAAGGGAGTTGATGATGGTTGAAACATCCAGTTTACCCTCTAAAACTTGGTCGTAAAGAGTTTGCTCCGATTTTATTCGCAAAGCCTCTAAAATTTTAGGGATTAATTCCACATGAAACTGGAGATTTTCTTTATTAAATACATATTCAATCAAAGAGATTGCCTGTTGCGAAATTTCTTTTTTATATTTTTGATTCAAATACTTTCTGATGGCAATTTTAGCAGCGGGCGTTTTTACAAAAGAAAGCCAAGAAATTTTCGGCTCCTGATTGATATCTCTAAGAATCTCAACCTTATCGCCATTGTGAAGGACAGTAAACAAAGGCTTATGAATGCCGTTAATAATAGCAGAACCAAACTGATTACCAATTTCTGAATGCACACCATAGGCAAAATCTAGGGCAGTCGCTCCCCTTTGCAGAGATATGATTTCATCTTGCGGAGTAAAAATAAACACCTCATCGTTAAACATTTGCATTTTAGAATATTCGTAAACGTAATCAAGGGCTAAGTCAGATCGCACGATATTAGCAAGGTTCTGCAACCATGAATATTGCGAAACATCATATTTATTTTTGGCAGAGTTCTTATAATTCCAATGGGATGAAATACCTTTTTCATTAAAGTAATCCATTTCCTGTGTTCTGATTTGGAACTCTATGACCTTATTACCATCTAAAATTACTCCCGTATGGAGAGAACGATAATTATTGGGTTTAGGATAGGAGATATAATCTTTAAATCTATCAAATCTCGCCTTATATGCTCCATGCAAAATTCCTAAAACTATATAGCAATCTTCCACATTCTGCAGAATTATTCTAAAACCAAACAGGTCGCTGATTTCTTCAAAATTCAGGCGTTTTTTCTGCATTTTACGCCATGTGGAATAGGAATGCTTGACACGACTAACAATAGTGTAGTCTTTAATGCCTCGTTCTTCAAACTCATGGATAATATAGTTTTTGGCTCTTAAGATGTCTCCCTCAAGGGCTTTTTGTAAAGATTGAGTTTTACTGATGATACTGGCACGAATTTCCGGATGCAGCACCTCAAAACATAGGTCTTCCATTTCATCTTTAACGGAATTTAAAGCTAACCTTTGGGCTAACGGAGCATAGATATCTAAGGTTTCGCGAGCGATGCGCTTTCTTTTTTCAACTTTCTCAATGTATTTCAGAGTGCGGATGTTATCAAGTCTATCAAAAATTTTAATAATTAAAACCCGAATATCCTCAATAAAAGATAAAATAAATTTCCGCAGATTCTCTACTTTTTCCTCCTCCATGGAGGTAAAGCTGTATTTAGCAAGTTTGGTTAGTCCAACTACAATGGCGGTAATGTCTTCACCGAATTGCTCGGTGAGGGCTGCTACTGCTATATCGGTATCTTCAATAACATCGTGCAGCAGCGAGGCAACAATCATGTTGGTATCAAAGTTATATTGCATAAGCTCATATGCAACATTTAATGGATGAGTGATATAAGGTTCGTTAGATTTTCGCAACTGCCCCTGATGAGCATTTTCTGCAAAAATTGCAGCCTCCGCTATAAGATTAATATCTAATTTATCTTTATAATCTTCAAGTTTGTTAAAAAAATCTTTTATTTCCAATACTCAATACTCTTGATAAATTGGCTTAGCTTACTTTTCGCCTTCCTCGCCAAAATCGATGTCAACCTCTTCATCATCTTTAGTTGGGTGAGTAAAGAAATTGTCGCTGTCTGAAATTAATTCCAATTCGCCTTCAATGAATTCTGAAGATTGAAGTTCTTCTACTAAATCATCATTTTCTTCTTTAGATTCCTCAACCTCAATTAAATGGTTAATTCTATCGTGAAGATTTTCCCTTAAAACACCAACGGAAACTACGCTTTCTTCAATCTCTCTTAGAGAGGTTACGTGAGTTTTAACCCCTTTTTTTTGAATAGACGACTTTCTGCCCGCAGAAATTTGTTTGGCACGCTCTCCTGCCAACAAAACTAAATCAAAATGTCCATCAACTTTTTTTAAACAATTTTCTATGGTAACCCTAGCCATAACCAATTAACCTCTTTTTAGTCATAATAATTTTTAATTATAACAAATTTCTAATAAAATAGAAAGTAAATAATTGTGAATTTTAAATTAATAATCTTAATAGTTTGAGCTTTATACTAGGAGCTTTGACTTGCAGTGTATTTTAATACATAAAAGGCAAAGCGACAACGTAGAAAGCCAAAATATTAAGCCTTCACATTATATTGCTTAATTACTTTAGCTTGTTCTCTTTTCCAGTCTTTTTCTTTAATGTCCTGACGTTTATCCACATTGGTTTTGCCTTTACCTAAGCCTATCTCTAGCTTCACAAGACCTTTTTTAAGATACAATTTTATAGGAATTGCTGTATAGCCCTTTTTAGCGATAAAATTAAGGATTTTAATAATCTCTTTTTTATGCAAAAGTAATTTACGCGGGCGTTTTTCCTCGTGGGTAAAATAAGATGATTGTTTTAGCACAGGAATAAACGTATTCACCAACTCCAGCTCGCCACTTCCTCGCTTAAGAATATATCCTTCGGCAATGGAGCCGCGACCATCGCGTAAAGACTTTACTTCGCTGCCTTTAAGGACAACTCCTGCTTCAAACCTTTCCGTAATTTCGTAATCAAAAGTCGCTCTGCGATTTTGCGCAAGGATTTTAACTGCTCCAGTGTTGTTTTTATTCATAAATTCATCTCTATATATTAATTCCACTACCCCGTCTTGCCTGTGGCAATCCACCCCTTCTGCAAGAAGGGGAATTTTAGTAGAGACCTAAAGCAATTATAATGCTTTTTTTGACAGAAACAAGTTTATATTTGACTTATGCTAAATATCTTGTTAAGGTTAAAAAATAATCAATAAAGTAGTGAAAATGATAAAAAAATTCCTCACAAAATATTTTGAAATTCCCGATAACTTTTATCGCTTTGAAAACAGATACCTAATAATTGCCACCATGGGCGGAATTGGATACGTTAAAAAAGCTCCCGGCACCGTGGCTTCTTTTATTGCCTTGATATTTTACGTATTATTATTTTATATCGGTAGTTCTGTAGTGGTAATTGCCACGGTTTTATTTACGATTGTTGGCTTATATGTGTGTGAAAAATGCTGGACACCGGAAAATCCTGACCCGAAATATATAGTGATAGATGAACTTGCAGGGCAAGGTATCGCTTTACTTTTAGTCGGTCATAGTATTATTTTAGCAATTGTGGCTTTTTTAGTTTTCAGACTCCTTGATATTACCAAACCTTGGATAATAAAATCCTCTGAGACTTCCTTTAAAGGCGGCACTTCCATAATGATAGATGATATTCTTGCCGGATTTTTTACTTTAATAATAGTGTTAGTAATTTCTATTTTTGTTAGGTAGAACCTAAAATCCCCTTCTTTGAAGAAGGGGTGGCTCCGTAGGAGACGGGGTAGTAGAAAATTATGCAATAAAAAATAATAATTTTATGCTGCGCATAGATTATTAATTCCACTACCCCGTCTTGCTACGCAATCCACCCACAACGCCCAAGCGAAGGGGAATTTTAATGCCTATAAAGCTCTTCTGCCCGCTTATCAAAAGCGTCGATAATTTTCTTTTGGGCTTGAATAAATACATTAGAAAACATCGCTCCTAACAGTTTAGACTTAAACTCAAACTCTATAAAAAAGGTGACTTTTGTAGTATAATTATCAACTACCTCAAACTTCCAAGTATTATACAAATAGCTGAATGGACCGCTTATTAGCTCTATTTCTATAAATTCGTCCTGCCAAAAGGTATCTCGGGTGGTGAATTTTTCTTTAACCACTTTAAAATCCACATTCATTTCAAACTCTACAGTGTTATCGTAGGAATCTAACACACGCACCCGCCCTATCCAAGGGATAAACTTGGGATAGCTTTCCACATCCGCCACAATATCGTAAATGAAACTTCTCTCAAACGGCAAAATTTTAACTTCGGTATGTTTAGTTCGCATTAGAATTTTCCAAAGCCCGTTGTTGTTTTAATTTTGTAAAATCGTCTCCCGCATGGTAAGAAGACCGTGTCATTGGGCTTGAAGACGCTAACAAAAAGCCCTTACGCAATGCAACTTCTTTATATTCGTTAAATTCTTCAGGAGATACATATCTGTCAATCGGTGCATGGAAAGGCGTTGGTTGTAAATACTGCCCGATGGTGATAAAATCTACCTCGGCAGAGCGCATATCGTCCATAATTTGAAAAACCTCAGCCTTGGTTTCACCAATTCCCACCATTATGCCCGATTTCGTAAACATATTTTTATCTATCTGCTTAGCACGCCATAATAAATTAAGTGAGTGGAAATATCTTGCCTTAGGACGAATGTTTTGGTAAAGCCGAGAAGTTGTCTCTAAATTATGGTTAAATACATCAGGACGTGCTGCAATAACTGCTTCCAGTGCGCCGTCTTTACCTCTAAAATCAGGAGTCAGCACTTCCACCGTGGTATTTGGCGATAGCTCTCTTACCGCCTCAATACATTTCACAAAATGGTCTGCACCACCGTCAACTAAATCATCTCTATCCACCGATGTAATAACAATATGTTGTAATTTCATGTTTTTTGCCAATTCGCCCACACCGCGCGGTTCGTTAACATCTAACGCCCCCGGTTTACCGGTTTTAACATTGCAAAAACGACAGGAACGCGTGCAAATATCGCCAAGAATCATCACCGTGGCATGCTTTTTACTCCAGCATTCCCCTAGGTTAGGACAAGCTGCCTCTTCGCATACCGTATGCAGTTTGTTGCTTCGCACAATTTCCTTGGTTTCATTCACTGTTTGTGAATTCATGGGAACCCGCACTTTTATCCAGTCGGGCTTTGGTTGGGTCTGTGTATTATCAACCGTGGTTCTTTCTCTACGCATATTAACCATATCTTAAACATTTTTATATATTATGCTAGTATAGTCTATTTTCAACAAAAAAAGAATAAATAAATGAACCCCGTATTTAAACTGATTGTTTTAACGCTACTAATTTCCAATACTTTTTTTACTTTTTATATTGCTTATAATATTTACAATAAAGATTCTATTCCTACTGCGGAAGAAAAAAACAAGCTCAATCAATCCTCATTAGATTATCGCAGAAAAATTGCCACCATTAACTATACTAATTTTATAGATTCCTATAATTTTGTTTATGCTGAAGTTAGTAATATCAACTCCGGCAATATTTTACAAACCAATACCGATTTACTGTATTCTATATCTTACAATTGCCCAACATTAGAGCTGCAATCGGTAGAAACTTGCAACACTTTACTGAAAGATGTTTCACAGAAAAAAACTGCATTAATTGCGTCTATTAAAAATGTTGACTCAGCTTACGATAGCAGACTAGGCACCATTGCCTTTAAAAGCAGCACTTTTGATGATTTTAACAAAGAAATTGATACTTTACTTAACAGTATAATGGATGAAAAGTCTTTTCAATCTACTGCAGATAACTATCTGCAAAGCCTTAGTAATCTTAAAACTTTTCTAGATGATGAGTATACTAAAACTATAGAAAATTAATCTATCCTTCTTAATAAATTCCCCTTCTAGCAGAAGGGGTGGACACCGTAGGTGGACGGGGTAGTGGTAAAGGATAAAACATAATAAAAATAATTTGTTTTGCTAAATGATTTTCCACTACCCCGCCTGCAAAAGCAGGCACCCCTTCTCCACAGAAGGGGAATTTAGGGAGGGAAAGTTGCAATTTTGCAAAAATTGTGTTATAATTATTCACAATAAGCAACAAAAAGGTGCAATAATGTTATTAAATAGTGTTATAAAAGAGAATCTCTACTTTATCAAACTATCCGCAAATAATAAAAAAGAAGCACTCTCACAAATGGCAGAGGTGTTAAACAGCAAAGGAATGCTCAGCAATAAGGATTCCTTCTTGAACGATGTTTTAGCTCGCGAAAACCTTGCTTCTACTTTTATGGAGAATTCAGTAGCAATTCCTCATGCAAAGTCTAAAGCTGTTAAACACCCTGCGATTGTTTTAGGAATATCCTCTAGTCCTATTAAAAATGATACGACAGAAGATAGCACTTCCACAGCCCAAATATTCTTCATGCTGGCGGTGCCTGAAAGTGCTGATAACACTCATATAGAATTAATTTCACAACTTGCAACGTTTTTAATTAATAAAGATTTCTGTGAAAATCTATTAAAAATTAACTCTAAGGAAGATTTTATCAGTTTAGTGCATCAACATTCTCACACTGCTAAAAACAATACAAGCGATACCTACGATATAGTAGCCGTAACCGCCTGCCCGGTTGGCATTGCCCACACCTATATTGCCGCAGAAAAATTAGAACAAGTGGCAAATGAGATGGGCTACAAAATTAAAGTGCAAACCAACGGTAGCATTGGCATTAAAAACGCCCTTACCCAAAAGGAAATAGATGGTGCTAAAGCGGTAATTTTAGCATGCGATATTGACATTGACGACAGTATGTTCGCCGGTAAAAAAGTTTATAAAACTCCCGTGGCAAAGGCTATGAAAGAAACGGGCGAGGTTATAAAATCTGCCCTTAATACAACAACTACCTACACACCAAAAAGTAGCGGCGATTCCGGTAGTTCTTTAGGATTTTACAAGCATTTGTTAAGCGGCGTATCTTTCATGATTCCTTTCGTGGTTATCGGCGGGATTTTAATCGCTGCCGCCATTGCCCTATCGGGTATTGGTGAGGCAGGAGCGGTGGTCACCAATCCGTTCTTAGAAAAAATGCTGAATTTAGGAGTGCTGTCTTTCGGTTTAATGGTGCCGATTTTGGCAGGTTATATCGGATACTCCATCGCAGGCAAGCCTGCCCTTGCTCCTGCCATGGTTGGTGGATATTTAGCTGCCGAAATGAAAACAGGATTCCTCGGCGGGATATTAATTGGTTTCGTGGCAGGTTATGCTATTAGATACATTTTAAATATTCCTATAAAAAATAAAACGATTTTAACCATTATGCCCATCCTAATACTTCCGATACTTGGTGCAGGTGTGGTTGGTATTGTGATGTATACCATCGGCGGATACATTGCCGATTTCATGACCTTTTTAACAGGAATTTTAAGTAATTTACATGAATCTTCAACTGTTGGTGTATTGTTATTTTCAGGTATTTTAGGAGCCATGATTGCTGTAGATATGGGCGGACCAATCAATAAGGTGGCTTTCATGTTTGGGGCATCGATGATTGCCGCAGGCGTTCCTACGGTGATGGGCGTTATTGCCCCTGCCATTGCGGTTCCTCCGTTGGGAATGGCTTTAGCAACATTTATGGCTCCAAAGAAATATTTCAATGAAGAAAAACAAGCAGGTAAAGCCGCCTTCTTCATGGGATTAATCGGTATAACAGAAGGAGCGATTCCTTTTGCTGCGGCTGACCCATTGCGTGTAATTCCATCAATTATTGTCGGCTCAAGTGCGGCAGCGATGATTGCAGGATTTTTAGGAGTAGGCAGCCATGCACCTCATGGTGGACCCATCACTCTCCCTGTGATTGATGGCAAACTATCGTTTTTATTAGCATTAGTGGTGGGCGTGATAATTACCGCCGTGCTTGTAAATGCTTTAAAGAAAAATAAAGTTTAACTCTTAAATTCCCCTTCTATGAGAAGGGGTGGCTTGCGTAGCAAGACGGGGTAGTGGGAAATAATTATTGCAAATTAATTTAAGTTATACTACAATTATGTATTAAAAACAATCAAAAGGTAAAACATGTCAAACGCCAAAGTAAGGGTTCAAGAATTCGGAAGATTCCTAAGCTCCATGATAATGCCGAATATCGGTGCATTTATTGCATGGGGATTTATCACCGCCCTTTTCATTCCAACGGGCTGGATTCCTAACGAAAGTCTTGCGCGCCTTGTTGGACCTATGATTACTTTCTTACTACCTCTTTTAATTGGTTTTACAGGCGGCACACTAATATACGGACACCGTGGCGGCGTGGTTGGCGCAATTACCACCATGGGTGTTATTATCGGAGCCGATATTCCAATGTTTATGGGAGCCATGATTGTTGGACCACTCGGTGGCTACGTTATTAAAAAGTTTGACGGAATGATGGAAGGCAGAATCAAAACCGGCTTTGAAATGTTAGTAAATAACTTCTCAGCTGGCATTTTAGGAATGATTCTTGCCCTTATCGCCCTTGTGGTGGTTGGTCCTGTGGTATCGTGGTTAAATCATCTATTGGGTGAAGCGGTTGGTTTTTTAGTTAGTAATCATTTATTACTTTTAGTTTCAATTATTGTTGAACCTGCAAAAATACTATTCTTAAATAACGCCATCAATCACGGCGTGTTTACACCACTGGGCTTAGAGCAATCGGTAGAATACGGTAAATCCATATTCTTTTTAATTGAAACTAACCCGGGACCCGGCTTAGGTGTTTTATTGGCTTATATGATTTTTGATAAATCTGACAGTATTCGCCAATCTGCCGTGGGTGCAAGCATAATTCATTTCTTTGGCGGGATTCACGAAATTTATTTCCCTTACGTGTTAATGCGTCCAATTTTAATCCTTGCCCTTATTGCAGGCGGCATGAGCGGAGTTTTAACTTTCACCCTCCTTGGCGGCGGCTTAATTGCACCACCAAGCCCGGGAAGTATAATTGCCCTACTGGCAATGACTCCAAAAGGCGGATTTTTAATAACTATTATTGGTATATCTGTGGCTACAGCTGTGTCTTTCGTAGTTGCCTCAGTTTTAATCAGATACACTAATTCTTCTACATCGCTTGAGGAAGCTACATCTGCTAAAAATACTATGAAAAGCTCTGCTAAGGGTGTGAGCGTTTCTTCAGAAAAATTAGAAAAAATTACCTTTGCTTGCGATGCCGGCATGGGAAGCTCAGCCATGGGCGCATCGTTATTACGCAATAAATTTAAAGACGCAGGACTGGATATTAAGGTAGTTAATAAGGCAATTAATAATTTAAGCGGTGAAGATAGCTTCGTTATTACACAAAATACGCTTACAGAGCGTGCAAAAAAACAATTGCCAAATGCCGAACATGTGTCCATCGATAACTTCATGAACGCTAAGTTTTACGATGAATTAATCGCTGAATTACAAAGTGAGGTGAGTTCTTCTGCGAATGTGCTGAATATTAATAATATTAAATTAGGGCTACCTTCTACATCAGCTGATGAGGCTATTAAAATGGCAGGTAAACTATTGGTTGATGGCGGTTATGTTAATAGTGGCTACATCAACTCTATGCTGGAAAGGGAAAAAATTACCACAACTTTCATTGGTAATTGGACTGCAATTCCGCACGGCACCAATGATGCTAAAGACGAAGTGTTGTCGTCTGGCATTGTAATTTTACAATATCCAAATGGTATAGATTTTAACGGGAATACTGTGAATTTAGTAATTGGTATTGCGGGCAAAAATAATACCCATGTGGATATTTTAGCAAAAATCGCTCAAACCATCGTGAATGAAGAATTAGTTGCAAAATTAATTAAAACTAATAATATTCAAGATTTTATTTCTAGTTTTAAGATTTAACTCCAAAATTCCCCTTCTTTAAGAAGGGGTGGACTGCGTAGCAGGACGGGGTAGTGGAAAAATAAAGGTTAAAAATAAAAATGCAAAAAGCAATTCTCCCTAAAGCAATTCAGTTTGGCGCAGGAAATATTGGACGTGGTCTTGTGGCTCCTGTAATTCACGATAATTACTTTATTATTTTTGCGGATACTAACGAGAGTATTATTGACGCTATAAATAAAGAAGAATCTTATACTGTGAGGGTTTTAGGAGAAAGTGTTTCCACGATAGAAATTAATAACATCATGGGAATTAATGCCAAACATCCTGATTTACCTTTGACAATTGCCAGAGCCGATTTAATCACCACCGCCGTTGGTCCCACTGTATTAGAATATATAGCCCCTACTATCGCATCCGGCATTAAATGTAAGATTCAAGATAATATCACCACATATTTAAATATTATTGCCTGTGAAAATATGTTAGGTGCCACAACGCATTTAAAATCTAAAATTATCCAATATTTAACCGATGAAGAAATCGCTTTTATGGATAAATATGTGGGCTTTAACAACTGCATGGTGGATAGAATCGTGCCACCATCACAGAATAAGCAAAATATTTTAGAAGTATCGGTGGAAGATTTTTATGAATGGATTGTGGATAAATCTAACTTTAAGGGCGAAATTCCGAATATTGCGGGCTTAAAATTTACCTCAGCCCTTGATAAATACGTAGAAAGAAAAATTTTCACTTTAAATACAGGGCATGCCATTACGGCTTATTTAGGATTTCTTTACGGTAAGCCTACAATTAAAGACGCCATTGAAGATGATGGCTTAGCACATGATGTGCGCGGAGCCATGAATGAGAGTGCAGAAGTGCTTTACTGTCGCTACAATGTAGACAAAGCTGAACACCAAGCCTATATTGAAAAAATTATCAAACGATTTAAAAATCCGTATATTGTGGACGAAATTCTCCGCGTCGCCCGCGACCCTAAACGTAAACTAAGTTTTAACGATAGACTAATTAAACCTTTACGCGGCACCATTGAATATAACCTCAAAAACGATTATCTCATCAAAGGCATCGCCGCCGCCCTGTATTTCTCTATGAACTGCCCTGAGGATAAGGAAGCCTTAGAGATAAAAGCCTTGGTAGAATCTAAAGGGTTGTTTGAAGCTATCAAAACCCTCACCCAACTAACTGATGATACAATAATAAATAAGATTGTTAAGGCATATTCTACCCTATAAAAACAATAAAAAAAGACGGTAATTTTACCTTCCTTCTAACAATTATTGTTTTAACTGATTATTAGAAAAGGATTTTTTTATATCCTTTTTTCTATACTCGAGCTGTATATCAAGTAAAGTTACCATCATCCAAAAGAATCTAGCACTGAGAAAAAGCACTATAAATACTGATATAAAAGCTGCATATGAAAATATATATGATTTGAATTGTATAGCAAGAGCTATAGCTATTATTGATACAAATGAAATACTAAGATGTTCCTTAAAGTAACGTTTATACAATTTAAAAACACTGTCGTTATAAACAAAATGATTTAGAACATCTTCATTAGAACTAAATGATAAGCTAACAAACTGACTTACTATAAAACCCATAATTAAAGTTACCATAATTAGGAATGCACTAAGCACATCGTTATTTGTAAAAAACTCTTTAAGAAAGTAAGTCCAAAATGTCCAATATTGACCTAATATTATATCCATCAATATAAAAATAAGAGATGCCACAAATGAAATACTTAGTAAGTTAGGTTCTAATTTACCAATAACTTTTACCGCTTTACTCATTGACTTTATTAGTCTCTCTTATTAAAGCATCCTTTAAGGCAGTTTTAACTATTTCACCACTGGTATATTCTGCTATATCAACATTGGTAGTTCTTATTGGGTCTTTAGTTAGAATGTTTATAGGTTTCATTCCTTTTGGTTGAATTTCAACCTTACTATACTGTGATTTCATTTCTCCTAATTGCTCAAACCAATCTAAGTAAGCTTTCATATCATCATTATTTAAATATTTATATTTAGGAGTTCGGTATAACATTTCAGGTTCAACTAATAGTTTAACTGACTCAGGCATGCTATAGTGATGGCTATGCATATCAATTATGTTTTTTACTTCGTTAGCCTCTCGCCAAAAAACTAAGTCATGCTTAACCTTGTGTCGTGCATCTATGATTTTAAAAGTATTAGTTTTATCATTTAAAAGATTCTCCCACTCATCATTTAAATAACTAAATTCTAATTTATGTCCTATACTTTCATTGATACATTTCATAACCTTCTGAAAACTATGC
>JAISPM010000071.1 GCA_031274895.1 Alphaproteobacteria bacterium | reverse complement strand
AAAAATCATCGGTTTGTATTAAAATTACTTCAAAAAACCTTATTTTTTAAATTACTCATATTTCTGTATACAATATATTTATTGAGTTTAAAGGACGCCATTAATACGAAACTGGCGTTAAATAAGATTGACCATAACGTTCTATCTTTTCTTGTGATAATTTTATCATAACTATAAAATAGTTTATAATTATCTAAAAAGTAGCTAGACAATATCTAAAAAGTATTCTAATATGTAATTATAAAAAAAATAAAGGATTAAAATTATGAATACAATAACCGAAATTCTAGAAATAGAAAAAAGAAAATTAGCTGATCAGATTATAGAAAACAATTTTACGACCGAAGAAGATGGATATAAAAGCATAAGATGGTATGGGCCTTGTAAGATTGATTATAACTCAGATGTTGAGGTAGAAACCCAAATTATCGAATACTATCAAGATAAAATCGAACATTCTAAAAAAGTATTAAAAGTTATAAGAGAATGTTTCCCAGAGAATTACTGCATAATTAACCAGTTGATTGGCAGATTAGAGTACTGCAAGACACAAATAAAAAATGCTAGAAAGTATAGTTAAGGAGAGTAAATCAAAGTAATTTAAAAGATACTGATTATACATTTTCCGCACATACAAAACTACATGTGGAGATGTTGGAAAAATTAACAAATGAGGATTAAATGACTGATTACATAAAAAATAAAATTGAAGCTCAAAGAAAAATTCAGGAACAAAGAGAAATTGAAAGCAATAGAGAATATGTAGATAAAACAACTCAGCAAAATCAATTAAGAAGAAATCAAATTAAAGTTTTGGAAGAATATGCCTCTAAAGTAAACATTGTCAACGTTGAAATAGATGCAGAATTACTTAAGAAAATAGATCAAGAAGCGGTAAAAGATTTGCGAACAAGGAAAGCACAGGTGCTTTATATTTTAAGGGAGCATTTTAACAAATCAGAGGAAAAATGAAAAAATTTACAAAACAGCAAGTAGATTTTATTTGCTACCAAATAGGCGAATGGTATGTGCAGTGGAAAAATCAGTTAGTTGATTATGAGACTAGAACTCACAGATTAGGCTACGCAAAAGAAGCGTTGAAAGAAAGAATTTGCGGTTTGGAAGAGTATAAGGATTTAGAAGATGAGTACGATATTAATCCTAAAACCAATCCTTGGGAAACTGAACCAGATTTTTTGGAGTTTGTTGATGAAAGCACAGGATATAGATGTTTTATACAGAGGCATCCAGAATTGAAACACTTATGCGGATATGTAGAATTACCTGAAAAGCATAAATTGTATGGTGAAACAAATGTTGACAATGAGTTTTTGCTTAATCTGGACGTCCATGGCGGAGTAACTTATGCAAAGGATAAAAGATTTAAAGATATCTATCGAGCTGTACTTCTTTTTATAGATGAGTATGTCCCTTATGTAGTAGGTTTTGATTGTGGGCATGCTGGTGATTTAGTACCAGGTGTTAAATCTTTTCATGAAGAAGTGTATAGAGATATAGAATATGTAACTAACGAATGTAAAAACCTAGCTAAACAATTGAAAGAGTTGGAGAATTGACAATACGAACTTAAGAAAGCCGTACCAACTTGGAAATTCACTAACAAGTCGGTACGTCTACAGAAAAAATAATGATTAATTATGAAAAAAATCATGTTCGAGAGCGTATAAAAAATTATCCCCTCTGTCAACGAGATTTTTTGTTAACAGCATCTTTTAGTTTTTGCCCTACTTTAAACTTTGGTTGGTTGTAGGCGGCAATTTTTAAAGCATCACCGGTTCTAGGATTACGCCCCTCTCTTGCTTCAACTTTGCTTACAGAGAAACTACCGAAGCCAACGAGGGATATTTCCTTGCCTTCTGCCATAGCATCAATTACCGAAGAAGTAAATATATCAATAGCTTTCTCTGCTTCTACTTGGGTACATTTATGCTGCTCTGCGATATGTTTTACGAATTCTTGCTTATTCATTTTTGTTTTACCTCTATTGTTTTTTTATTAAATGGACAACTTAACACCAACTAGAGCTACAGTACCTTTTACCTTTCTTGCTTTTAAATTAGGATAAAACTCAGGTTTACCTTTGAGAGTATAGGCATGTATTTCAGCATAAGGCTTAAGACCCGGTGCAAGTATGTGGCTAACACCTAATTTTACTGAATTGACTTTATTTTTAAATTTATCAGAAGCAAAATATCCTAGATAAGTTGTCGTAGCAGTATTATAAGTATAGCTAATACCCCCGTTGTAATAATGAGACTTATTACCTGCTTTATGTAATTCCTTAGAAGTCAAGCTTTTACCAAAAGAGCCGTAACAGGCATTATACTTAAAATCACCAATCTTTAATTCTCCGCCGATATTATAAGCTTTCAAGCCACTTAATTTATACACCAGTGGATTCTTATCGTCTTTATTGGCAAATTGCTTAACTTTACCGGCAGATTTGCCGTATTCACCAGTTAGAGCTAGTTTTAATTCTGCTTCTTCCGTTAGTTTTTGCTCAAATACCATTCCGCCGGTTAGCGCATCCTTAACAGATTTATCAATTTCAAATCTGTCTAGCGT
>JAISPM010000063.1 GCA_031274895.1 Alphaproteobacteria bacterium | reverse complement strand
ACGTTGGAGGAGGATTGAGAAGCGGAGTAGTTAATATCAACAGTAGGTTTAGCAGTAGCGAGGTTAGCAAAGCCCTGATAGTTAACGAAAGAAAGCGATGATACGTCCGCGATTATTGTAGCGGGCGGGGGGCGGGGCAAGTGCGCGCCGTTGCGACAAAAGAATTAACACGAATGCAATCTAAAGTTGAATAACCCTGCTAAACTTACCAATCTCTAAACATGGTATATAATAATATGATATTTAAAACTGAAACGAAAATCCCGCAGGCAAGCAGCATTAAATTAGTAGATAGAGTATTAACACTATCTCCCATAACTTTTTTTGATGAGGTCAAATAGATTTGTAAACCAATAGTAAATGGTAATTGCATACTTAGAAACATTTGTGAGTAAAGCAATCCCATGAGTGTATCATCTATAAATAAAATAATACCGCAAGTAATTACATGGGTAAGAATTATACCTATTCTTGTGTAGCGACTCTTCTCATCATATTCTTTTTTAAAAACTGCAGAAAAAATAATACCACCGGCAATTCCTGCGGTAATAGAAGAAGCAAAGCTGGCGCATAATAGACTGGCGGCAAAAACTAAAGCTGCTTTGCTACCAAGAACAGGTTTTAAAAGGTCTGCCGCTTGTGATAAGTCTTCCACCTGAACATTATTTTTAAAAAAGACTTCCGCTGCTAAAATAATAATTACGCAATTAATCGCCCAGCCCATAATCATAGAAAACAGAGTATCTAAAAATTCATATTTTAAAAGTTTATTCTTTAATTGTGGCGACCGATTAAACCAATTTTTAGTTTGAATAATTTCCGAATGTAGAAATAAATTATGCGGCATTACCACGGCTCCTAAAATACTAACAATAATTAGCATAGAGCCTTGTGGAATAGAAATCACCACAGCTGATTTTGCTGCCTCTGCCCAGTCAACATTAATCAGCATAACCTCATAGAAAAAACAAAAGCCGATAATTGCCACAAAACTTATAATAAACTTTTCTAAACGCTGATAATTAGTCATAAAAGTTACCAAGCAGACGGTAATAAGCATGACCAATACCCCTAATGTTATAGGAATACCTAAGAGCATGTTTAAGGCAATCGCACCGCCGAGAATTTCAGCAAGACTGGTGGAGATGGCTGCTAAAAGAGCAGTAAGTAAAAGTGGTTGCGCATATTTGGGTTTGATATGTAAAAAAGTATTTTCTGCCAAGCAATGACCGGTGGCGATTCCCAAATGCGCCACATTATGTTGTAATAAAATTAACATCAATGTAGAAATGCTAACTACCCATAGCAAAGAATAACCAAACATCGAACCTGCGGCAAGGTTCGATGCCCAATTCCCGGGGTCAATAAAGCCAACCGCCACCAAAACACCGGGTCCCATGTATTTAAAAAAAGTAAATTTTCTGGCTTTTTTACTCATGGGAATCCCGATTTTTATACAGAGTGGGTGAAACTTTTTAAATTAATTCTGCCAATTACTTTCGCGACAATTTCAAAGGAGGTATTTTCACCGGTTAAATCAATCTCAATTGGGTCATATTCAGGATTTTGCGAAATTAATTTTACATTATCTTTATGCTTAAATTGGATTTTTTTAATTAAATAATCGGAGTTATAGCAAACAATGTAAATTCCTTGATACGAAGTTGTGTTATCAAATTTTTTCGCAAAAACAATATCACCTTCTTGAATTAAAGGCTCCATAGAATCACCTTTAACTTTTAAAGAGAAAGTATCATCAAAATTTTTAACCATGAATTCGTTTTTCAGCCAGTTGCCATCAAAACTTAAGTAATCTGGAGTTTCATCCAATGAACTTAAGCCACGACCTGCCGACACTTCCGAATAGTAAAATGGAATTTTTACCATGCTGTGGTCCATTGGAGGAGGAGTGGAGCCTTTATTATTATAAAGCAAAGGCAAATCAATATCTAAAACCTTAGACATTTTATGTAGTATATCAAAGCTGGGCGATGCGGATTCACTTATATATCTTGATACCGTGGCTTGCGTAACGCCAATGGCATTGGCAAACTCTATTTGGTTTTTGTATTTTTTCTTGATAGCCTGTTCAAGAATTTCTCCAAATCCGTATTTTCCTTCTTTTATAGTTTTTCTTCTCATATTAGTCCTTTAAATAAAATTACTTGACTTTTAACAAAATAATTCTTATTATGTATTATAGTATCATATACTAAATATTAATAAAAATAATTTATTCAGTCAAGAAAATAACAATAATTCATTATTTATATAATGAATTATAATAAGGAGAAAATACATGGTTAGTTTTAAAAAAGCAATAGAAAAAATATACTCCGCAGAATTATTAGCCTATGAGGTAGAATGCGATAATAAATACGCTACCTTTAAAGAAAAAATAGATGGAGAAGTTTTTAACTCCGAAACGGCGGATAAATTATTTGCAGATATTTGATTGCAGCACAAATATTACGATATAATATCCCAAGAAATCGCCAATAAATTATTAGATATTAGCAGCACGCTATCGCCGACTATTGCTAAGCAGATGCTTAAAAAGGTCATGGAGCAGTTATGTGGCAATGAATTGGACAGAGAAAAATATATTTTAAGTCTCTTGCGGAAAGAACAAAGAGAATACTATATAAATATGCTAAATGCTAAGCACGAAACAGCTGAGTATTTATCTTTTTTACTATTAAAAACATATTTATAAAATATTTCTTGATTTTATATTGCCAATGTGTTAAATAATGAGGACAATTATTTATTATGGTGTATAATTATATTATATACAATAATAATTGCTAAATACTTAAAGGGATAACTATGCTACCAGAAAAAAGAAGACAAGAAATTGTTCGATTAAATAAAGAAAAACAAGGCATCAGCATTAAAGAACTGGCTGATTTTTTTAAAGTTTCTAATATGACAGTATTGCGAGATATTAAATTATTAGAAAAACAAGGCAAATTAGAAATCGTTAGGGGTGGAGTGATTCCTATCGGTGCTGATGTTGATGGCTCTAATTTATCGCTCAATATTTATGATAAAAAAAGACAAACCTCGCTGTCAGAAAAACAACAAATAGGCAAATATTGCGCAGAACATCTTATTAAAGAAGGCAGTATCATTGCCTTAGAAGGTGGTTCTACCGCAGGGTCTATCATTAAATTTTTAAGCAATAAGCAAAAAATTACAATTATGACCAACGGACTTTTTGTAATTCAAGAAGCGTCTGAAAAATTAGATTCTACCTGCCGCATTATTGGTAGTG
Source organism: Alphaproteobacteria bacterium (assembly GCA_031274895.1). Classification (GTDB taxonomy): domain Bacteria; phylum Pseudomonadota; class Alphaproteobacteria; order WRAU01; family Hepatincolaceae; genus WRAU01. The sequence continues at coordinate 14,646 of JAISPM010000063.1, read as the reverse complement.
GCGGATTGCTTGAAAGACCATATTTAATGTTTTTAGGACCTGATGTTGAAGCATTTTTCAATGCCAAACATACGGATATAGCTTTTGTGTCATGCGTGGGTTTTGATTTCAATGTGGGACCAATGGATTCCGATCCATTAGATATTCAGGCTAAAATCGCCATTTTCAAAAATGCTGAAAGAAAAGTTCTTGTGATAGATAAAAGCAAGTTTAATGTGAAATCTGTTATGAAATCCGTTGCGGTTGAAGGTATTACCGATATTGTAACCAATTCTTCAGTAGACCCTGAGGTTTTAGAAAACTTAAAGAAATTTAAGCATATTAAAGTTCACTTAGCTTAATTTCCTCTCCACACTTATCTTGTTTTAGATAGTGTTGAAAAGAAGACCCTCAAGAAAACCTATTTGACCCGACTTACGACCACGTCGTGGAGGGAAAAATAGGTTTTCTTGAGGGTCTTATATTATTTACTACTTAATTTCACCAAAACATTCTTCAATGTATCAATCTTCGGTTCAACACTATCTAAAAATAAAACTTCTCGCTCAGCATTATGCCAATAACCACCCACGGGTCCTAATCCATCTATGGTAGGGATTCCAAGGTAAGAAGAATAATTGCCATCACTACCGCCGCCGCTGGCAATAACATTTAATTTATTTCCTGCCGTCAAAGCTGCCGCTACAACTAAATCTTCTAACCACTGACTTTCCGCCCCATTGTTCATAGGAGGCTTAAACGATAACTGTTCTAAGGTAATTTCAACTCCCTTCACACTAGGGTTTTTAACAAAACTCTCCACTTTATCCATCATTACTTTTTGAGAATCCATATCAAAGTATCTGATTTCAAAATCTAACTCAGCATTTTCTGGAACCACATTGCCGGCATCGCCGCCACGAGCTATGCCAACATTTACCGTGGTTTGCGCTGCTTCATTATTAAATTCTTCCAATTTTAAAATAAAGTTTGCCATCTCAATTACTGCGGATAAACCTTCTTTAGGAGTAGAGCCGTGTGCCGATTTACCCTTAAAACTCACGTGGAATCTTGAGATTCCTTTGCGTTTATTCACAATAGCGTCAGCCTTGCCTGCGGATTCTAAAACCAAAGAGCATTTAGCTTTTTTAATGTATTCGCCCATGAAGTCTTGCGAATAAATGGAGCTGATTTCCTCGTCAGGATTGCAAATAAAACAGATAGACAGCTTATCTAAAATACTTTTATCTAAGGCATAAACCGTATGCAGACCGGTTAAAATTCCTGACTTCATATCAATGCTGCCCAAGCCAAAAATATTATTGCCCTCAATGCGCATGGGATGTTTTGCGACCAAGCCCTCTGCATAAACCGTATCCATGTGTCCTAACAAAACCGCATCAAAATGTGTAGGATTTTCTTGATTGGTGGCAATCAGTAAATTTCCAACCTTATCTGATACTTTAATTTGTTTTGTGTAAAAGCCAATTTCCTTAAAATATCCCTCTAAGATATTGGCGATTTTATTAACACCTGCGGGCGTATAAGTTCCGCAATCTATACTAATTAACTCGCTTAGTTGTGCGATGAATTCTTCTTGATTAAACATTTGACATCTCCTAAATAAATAAAAATTAAATTATTTTGTTGATTCTCTAATTAATATTAATTATAGTCTATTGTAGATAAATATGTAATATTTTTATGTGTATTATTTATGTTTGATTCATAAATAATCAGAGGAAAGGAAATAATGTTAGCAGTAATTAAATTAGCCGGTAGCCAATATATGGTTAAAAAAGGAGACTTTTTTAAAACCAATAAGCTGGATTATCAAGTGGGCGAAGAATTCGAAATAAAAGACGTTTTGTCTTTAATTAACGGTTCAGACGTTAAAGTAGGTGCGCCTGTGCTTGAAAACGTGGTTGTGAAAGCTAAAATTTTAGAACAAGGTAGAGATACCAAAGTTATTGTTTTCAAAAAAAGAAGAAGAAAACATCACAAAAGAAGAAATGGTCATAGACAATACATTTCTACGGTTGAAATTATAGATATTCAATAAAATAAGGATAAGTAAAAATGGCACATAAGAAGGCGGGCGGTAGCTCTAGGAATGGACGTGATTCCGAAGGTCGCAGACTGGGCGTTAAAAAATTCGGCGGCGAACAAGCAATTATTGGCAATATTATAGTTCGTCAAAGAGGAACTAAATTCCATGCCGGTAAAAATGTAGGAATGGGTAGAGACCATACTCTTTTTGCCTTAGAAAACGGCAGTGTGGCTTTTTCTAAATTAAAAGGTAGAAGTATCGTTAGTATTATTCCGGTTGTTTAATTTAGGTTTAAACAAACAACATAAGGGAATACTATTTAAGTCTTAGCTTTGCTTCGCATGATTACTTTCGTTTTATTCAATTAAAATGATGTTGATGCTTAGCAAAATGCGACTTAAATAGTATTCCCTTATGTTGTTTTTATATGGACAACAGGAATAATACGGTAGAAGGAAAGGAGAAGAGGGTGAGATTCTTAGATTCGGCTAAAATTTATATCAAAGCAGGCGATGGTGGCAGAGGTTGCGTTTCTTTCCGTCGGGAAAAGTTCATTGAGTTTGGCGGTCCCGATGGTGGTAATGGTGGCTTAGGTGCGGATGTTTATTTTAAAGCCGTTGATAATATGAATACTCTGATAGATTTTCGTTATCGCCAGCACTTTGTGGCAAAAAACGGTAGGGGCGGAGCAGGGCGCAATCGCACGGGCGAGCAGGGCGAAGACCTTATAATTGAGATTCCTGTGGGAACAGTAATTATGGACGAGTTCAAAGAACATATCATTGTGGATATGAACGAGGCTGGCAAAGTTTTCAAAATTGCCCAAGGTGGAATTGGTGGCAAGGGCAATGCACATTTTAAATCTTCCACCAATCGTGCGCCGCGTATGGCGCAAACAGGCACCGAGGGTGAAGAGCTATGGGTGTGGTTAGAATTAGAAATTTTAGCAGATATTGGCTTAATTGGCTTGCCGAATGCAGGAAAATCTACCCTTATCAGCACTATTACCAATTCTAAATCTAAAATCGGAAATTATGCTTTTACCACACTTAAACCCAGTTTGGGAGTTTTGGTTTATAAGGAAAAACAAATTGTTATTGCCGACTTACCCGGGCTAATAGAAGGAGCCAGTGAAGGCATAGGCTTAGGCGCAAGATTCCTATCGCATGTGAAGCGTTGTAAGGCTTTTATTCATATTATTGATGCTACGTCAGACATTAAAAAGTCTTATAAAACCATAGAAAAAGAAATTGCTAATTATGACGAAGATACTAATAACAGTATTTCTCAAAAACCGCAGATTGTTGTATTAAACAAGATTGACCTTTTAGACGAAGACGAATTACAAGAGCAAATGAAGATTCTCAAAAAACTTACCAAAAGCCCAATCATCACCATATCTGCCCTGCAAAAAGAAGGTATGGCGAACCTCTTTCACGCCATTGAAGATATTTTTGATGGACTGGATTCCAGCAAAAAAGCTGAAGAAAAAACTGAGTGGAGTCCGTTGGGTTAAGCCCATAAGAATACAGTATAAACCTTAACTCAGTCCGCTGACTTTACTTAAAGAATTTAATACTCAATATTTATGGCGGACTTCAATGCGGTTTATACTGTATTCTTATAGGCTTTATCATGAGAGAAGAAAAAAATATCCTTGACTTCTTATTACCCCCCCCCGTATACTTTAGGTAAGTTATCAATAAGAAAGCAAGGCAATTCAATGAAGAAAATTATAATCTCGGGGATTTTTTTATTATTAAGCTATAACCTAATGGCAGATGATGTAGACTATCAAGAAATAAGAGGGCGGGTTTTAGATAAATCTCAAGATATTCAACCAACAGTCATAGATGCAAGCTCTAAAAAAAATTCCATTGCTATAGGCTTAGGTGCATCAACCAGTAATATGAAAATTACAGGCAGAGGTTCTGGTGATGTGCAATATTCAACCTATGAAGATATTAAAGATTTAGATGCCATCGCCAATCTAAATATTGCCTTACTAAGAAGAATTAGCGATACCGATTTTTCTTTAGGTCTTGATTTTTCTGTATTTATGAATGGTGATTATATTGAGAGTAGCTACCATCAAACCAGCACATCAATGGCTGTGGATTCCATAAAGGCTACCTATAGCATTTATACCTTGATGGTATTAGCTAATTATGAAATTCTTAAAACCGATTCCTTTGATTTATCTCTGCAATACGGTATAGGTTATGCCTTTAATGCTTTAGACTTAAATGTTAATTCCACCTATGAAGATAATTACGTGTTTCTTACAGGAAAATATAGTGGACGCAGCAATAGCACCACAATGGCTTCTAAATTAGGGGTGGTAGGGACTGTATATTTTAGTGAATCCTTAGGGTTTGGCGCAGGAGCTTATTATACAATGTATGACGACCCTGAATTTATTTTTGATAACGATGTTAATATTAAACTTAAAAATAATAGCGGCATGATGAGCTATAATATTTATTTAAAGTTTAGGTTTTAGTTGCGGTTAAGGCATAGCTTTTTTATAAATCTCATACAATGCAATGGCGGTAGCATTGGAAATATTTAAACTTTCCATATTATTGGATTGTGGGATTTTAACCAAAAAGTCGCAAGATTTTTTGGTTAATTCGCGCATTCCTTCGCCTTCGGCTCCCAGCACTAGGGCAATTTTCGGGAAAGAATCCAATTGGTGAATGTTCATGCTCGTATGAGCATCCAGTCCAACAATCCAGAATCCTTCCTTTTTAAGATGAGCAATAGCATTAGCTAAATTAGCAACCTCAATGAGCTTAATTTTTTCAAAACCTCCGGCAGCAGCTTTCACCATGGCTCCATTTTCTTTGGGAAAATTAGCTTTGGTGAAAATTATGCCGTTGACATCAAATGCCACCGAGGAACGCACAATACTCCCAATGTTGCGACTATCGCTCACTTGGTCTAAAAGTAAAACACAGGCATTTTTATTTTCTTCAAGGTTTGCTGTGAAAACATTCAGATTTTCCACCTCTAAAAAATCTACCTCAACAGCAATACCCTGATGGATGGCGTCCTCTGGCAAAACTTTTTCAATGGCAACTCTATCGCAAAGGTGAATAAGATTTTTTGGCAGATTTCTTTGCAGTAAAATCTCTAATATAGAATCGTAATATTTATTGATACAAAGGATTTTATGGATTTTGCGATTCTCATTACTAAGTGCGGCAAAGACAGCATGAGTCCCGTAAAGCCACAGTCTATTAGAGTTATTGTTTTTAAGAGAGTTAGCGCGCACTGTTATTTCTCATTGGTTTTATATATGATTTAAATAATAGCAAGAAAAACAAAAAAGTTCTTGTAAAAAATCGCTCAACATACTATTATAAACTAGTTAGTAGATTGGATGGGTGTCCGAGTGGCTAAAGGAGACGGACTGTAAATCCGTTGGCGAACGCCTACGTAGGTTCGAATCCTACCCCATCCACCATTAACTTCTTATAATTTTAGCGAATCGCTGAATAGATTTGCGGGTGTAGCTCAATGGTAGAGCAGAAGCCTTCCAAGCTTACGACGAGGGTTCGATTCCCTTCACCCGCTCCAAAATTTTCCCTTTCCACACACTAGAAAATTTAATATTTTTATAAAAGTTTAGAGAGTATACTTTCAAGTGAATTATGCGCTTTATAGCATTGAACTTGAAAGTATACTCTCTAAACTACCCAACTCTTACAATAAAATATTAAATTTTCTTACCTAAAACATCCATTTTAAGCTAAGATTCGTGCTGGTGATGCCTTTATCTTTAACTCTATAGCTGGTATCTGCTAAATGAAATTTTGATTTTCCGCTATAAGTATAAAAGGTTCCTAAACTTATGCCAAAGAAACTTGTAAAATTATAACTGGCAATTAATCCTGTTTTAGTAGCATAGGTTGAGCTTACATCGCTACCGCTAAAGTCTCTGCTGCGACGTAAATTACCATTCATATCGTATGTTCTATCACTATAATCTAAATCTAAAACACTGGAAGCAAAACCGCCACCCACTTGCGCTGAGAAATCAAAATGACCAAGACTTAAAAATTCGTAATCAAGCAGGAGCATAACCGTAGCCGAATCATAATTAGCTTTAAATCTATTGGTGGTGATTGTATTAGCCGCCCCATTAACAGATACTTCACTGGTGTTAATGCCGTCGCTGCTGTAAGCCGCTAAATCAACACCCATGGATAGATTATTACTTACTCTTCTTAAAAAAGTAATGCTGGGATTAACTTTTGCATCAAATTGCGGAACATTTTCATAGGCAGAAAAGTAGGTCTGGGTAGAATCTTTTTTCGCCCATTGAGTATGATTGTTGGCTGTAGATACACCAAAAAACGAAATGGAGTTTGGTCTATCTCTATCGGATGCCATTAAAGCGGTTCCTAACAACAAGAAACTTAATGTGAGAATTATTTTTTTCATTATATTAGAATCTCCATATTACGTTAATATTATAAATCATGGTGCCATTATTTCTAAATCTATAATCCGTAGCAGTTCCGCCAAGGTTATTTTTTTCAGTGTTGCCGGTATACATATAATATGCACCCGCACCAAATGCTAATCTATCAAACATATTGTAAGTTGCTACTAAACCGGCTTTCCCTGCAATACCACCACTGGTGCCATTTCCGGAAACCTTTACTGAATCGGTAATATCGCCATTATTATTATAAAAGGTCGTAGTTCTATTAATGTTAAGTGTGTTTAAAATAAAACCGGCCCCTAACTGAGCGGATAAAGTAAGTTTAGAGATATATAAAAAACCATAATCTGCTAAAAACATGAATGTTGAGGAATAAAACGTGCTGGTGTCTCTTAATGCAAAGGTAGATGTGCCTGAAGGCTGATCTTCTTTAATATTTCTTCCTTTGCTGAAAAACATGGTGAAGTCTGCCCCAAGGGAAAGATTACCATTGAGGTAGTCGGTTTGCTTTAAATATGCGAGGTTAACATTGCTGTTAGCATTAAAATCGGGTTCTGCAACAAATGGGCTAAATGTTCCCACAGTCGGAACTTGACTTCTTTCACTGATTTGCACTTTATTATTAGCACCACCGAATCCTACGATTATGGAATTATTACCTTGCGCCATTAGATTCGCTGCAAATAGTGAAAAAATTATTGTAAAAAGTATCTTTTTCATGTGGATTAGCCCCTTAATTAATTTATGCAATAAAGAATTCAATTCAAAGTTGCCACTATTATAACACAAAATAATAATAGAATCCAAAATAACTTTCCCCCTCTCTAAGAGAAGGGGATGGCTACCGAGCTATCTACCGCTTAGTGCTTTATCCTTTACGCCTAAATAATTATAGTGGTCGGGAGAACTTCTTGCTTGTTGTTGCTTTTGCATAGATGTTTGCGCTTGCTCTTGTCGTCTAACTTCCTCTTGCAATTTTAATAACTCTTTTGCCAGCTCTTGCTTTCTTTTCTCTTCCATCTCCTTATCGTATACGGATACTTGATTTTGTAGATTTTGGATTTGATTTTGTAAGGCTTGCACACGTGCTTTAGCTTCAGCTTCTTTTTCACGAGCCAGCCTATCTTCTTCCGCTTGGGCTGCAGCTAATGCTTTCGCTTCTTTTTCACGTTCTAATCTTTCGGATTCGGCTTTAGTCCATTCTTCTTGCCTTTTAGCTTGTTCTGCCGCCGCCGCTGCCGCTAACTCTGCTTTTCTTTGAGCTTCTCTGTCGGCTTTTTCTTTAGCTATCGCTGCTTCTTGTTCTTGAATTTGGCGTCTTTCTGCTTCTTGAGCTTGTAATCGTTCTTGTAGCTGCTGTGTTTGCTCTTGCAGCTGTTGTATTTGTTTTTGTAAATCCGGGCTAAGTTCTTCTGCCTTTAAACCAAAGGCAAAAAGTAAAAAAATTACAAAAAGAACGATTTTTTTCATATTAAACCTCTGCTATTATCGTATTAATATTACATTATACTCTACCCCCCCCCAGTAAGTCAAGATATTTTTTTGAATTACAACCAAAATTTACGACTAAGTATAATAAGAACACCAAAAATCTCTAGCCTACCTAGGAGCATAATGATAGAAAGCAGCCATTTTCCAAGGTCTGGAATCTCGTTAAAGGTTCCAACGGGTCCAATTATTTTTCCTAAACCCGGTCCTACATTGGTAAGGCAAGCAGCAACTGCGCTGAGGGCAGTAATAAAGTCTAAATCTAAAGTCGATAGCAAAACTGAGCCGATTCCTAAAATAATGAAGAAAATAAACAAGTATACTAAAACTCCCATACCCATATCTGCATGGATAGGATTGCCGTTATAAAAAGGCACGGAAACATGTTTTCTTAAAAATAATTTATCTAAATGTGCAACTCCCAAAGCATAAGCCACTTGAAAGCGATAAATTTTAATGCCGCAAGCGGTAGATCCGGCGCATCCGCCAATAAACATAGCAATAAACAACAGCATTACGGGGAAATTTCCAAATAAACTGTAATTGTAAGAGACGAATCCGGTGCCTGTTATTAAGCTCACTACGGTAAAGGAAGCATATCTTAAGGAGGTTAAATAATGGATACCATTATTAAAATAAAGCCAAACAGATAGAATCATAATTACAAGAATAATAATTTTAAAGAATCCCATAACTTGTTGGTCTTTAAAAATGCTGCTTTTCCTTAGAAAAAATAAATTATATAGTAAAATATACGGCAGTGAACCGCTTATCATGGCGAATATTAAAATAACTTCCATGGTAGGATTATTAAAATAAGCAACAGAAGAATTTTTGTTAGAAAATCCGGCGGTGGAAACCGAGGTTAAACTATGAATAAGCGAATCAAAAAAACTTAAATTTCCTAAATAAAGCAATGCAAATATAATAATAATTGTAATGCAGATATAAATAATTACCATACCGTAAGCAATCTTTTTAGCTTTATCGATGGCGTTATCAAAAGTTTCAAAGGATTCCATTTTAAAAAGTTGCATCCCGCCACCTTGCAGTGAAGGCATTAATACCACTGCCGCTACGATAATTCCCAGTCCGCCAATCCATTGCATAAGAGCGCGCCAAAAATGAAAACCGTAAGACAACACATCTAAATTGGGAATCGTGGTGGCTCCTGTGGTAGAAAAAGCCGACATCATTTCAAAATAAGCATCGGTATAGCTAAGTTGTAAATAGCCAAACTTCAAAGGTAAAGCAGATAGTCCTACAATACTAACCCATGCAACCACGGTTAAAATTAAGCCATCTTTAGTTGATAAAGGCTTTTTTTGTTCTTGCTTATTGGAAAAAGCTAATAGTAAGCCAAAAAAAGTAATAATTAAGGAAAACATAAAAAAAGTTTTACTGCCATCTGCATCCATATAAAAATCTATCAGAGCAGGAAGGGTCATCAATACACCGATGGTTGTGAATAAATAGCCCAAAAGCGACAATATAAGTCTAAAATTTATATTCATGCAATTTATGATTAGATGTTGTTAAATTTCAATTATTACCTTATAATAACATCAAGATTATAACATAAATTGTAGTAATAACAATGCTTAGAAAGATTATATTTATTTTAGCCATACTTGCAATTATAGTAGTTAGCTATTTTATGTTTTTTGCGAGCGAGAATAAATTTGACATTATTAAAATTCAACAGAATCTGAGCAAAGGAAACCAAGCTCTGTTTAAAACCGATATTGATTGGCATGAGCAAGATAATAAACTCATTGGTGTTATGAAAGTTGAAATTTTAAAATCAAAAATTACTTATGTTCTTGATGAGCATGCTATTGAAAGTATCATGCTTTTGGATAACTCTCAAACTACTAGAAATAATCTACCTTGCCTTAACATTATTCATCTGCTTAGTAGAGACGAAGTTAAAGACCTTTTTGAAACTTTATCAAAACAAGGTGATGGACAAATCCCTGAAGAAGCTAAAAACATCCATATAAACTCTAAAATGTTTATCGATTACTTCCAAATAATTACTAAAGATGGTATTGAGTTTCATTGTAAATTATATTATGTGAAATAAACTTTTATTAACCTTTTGTAATTATAATTTTATTAATAAAAATTATTAAAGGAGTTTATTATAATGGTGCAAATGAGTGGCTTATTGTCTTTAAGTAAACATATTAATTCTAAAATGGAATCACAAAATAATTTAAATCCCAATAAAAAATATCTGGAAGAAGTTATCAGTAAAATCAAAGCTACCACAACAATTTCCACTAAAGATGCTGACTTCAAAATTAAGTCTAACTAAAACGTGTTAAAATTATTTAAGACACTTCTATTTTTTATTAGTATCGTATCTATTGCTCATGCAGAAACCAGCTTTCCTGTGGTTAGGGTGATAGATGGCGATACTATTGAAGTAAAAATTAAAGATAAAATTGAAAGTGTTCGCCTTATCGGCATTCAAGCTCCTGAAATATTTACCGACCCAATCCAAGACTTTGGACTTGAAGCCAAAGCCGAAGTGGAAAAACTTTTAAATAATAAAAATGTTATTTTAGTTTGGAACCCTAAATTCAAGCGCGATAAATACAAACGAATCTTAGCTGATGTTTATGTTGCGGATTCTAATCTATGGGTCAATGGCTACTTGGTGGAGAATGGATTCGCTTTCACATATATTTTAAATACAAACCCGATTCCCCGTGTGGCTGATTTAATCGCCTTAGAAAATAAAGCCATCAATAACAATCTGCCATTTTGGCAAAATCGCAATTATAAGATAATTTCTTATACTGAGGCAGAAAATAATATCGGCAACTATAAGGTTATAGATGGCAATGTGATGAGTGTTTTAGACACTAAAAACGCCCTGTGGTTGCAGTTATCTGCTGAGCAGTCTAAAGGATTTTCTTTGCGAATCAATAAAGATAATCTTGAGAATATCTCCGCCGTGCATAACCTTAACAATATTGTAGGAAAGAATGTGAGGGTGCGAGGCTATATTGATAAATACTCTCCAAAATTCGGCAGCCTAGTAGAAATTGTTTCACCTTATAGCATTGAAATTATTCCTTAAATGTTATATTATACATTTGTAAATAACAAAATCGGAGAATACCATGAGTAAGTTTGTTACACTAGACGATGTATCTGTTGCCGGCAAAAGAGTTCTAATTAGAGTAGACCTCAATGTTCCAATGAAAGATGGTAAAATTACCAGCTTTGAACGTATTATCAGGTCGGCACCAACAGTGAAAGAATTATCCGATAAAGGAGCCAAGGTTATTGTGCTATCGCATTTAGGTCGCCCCCAAGGAACCGGTTATGAAGAAGAATTTACCCTAAAACCTATTGCTGCGGCTTTAGCAGACGCTCTTAGCAAACCTGTAGGTTTTGTCAGCGACTGTGTTGGCGATATTCCTAAGCAAGCTATCTCACAAATGAAAGACGGCGATATTATTATGCTGGAAAATGTGCGTTTCTACAAAGCTGAAAGCAAAAACGATATTGAGTTCACCAAGCAATTAGCTGAGTTAGGCGACTTATATGTATCTGACGCTTTCTCTGCCGCTCACCGCGCCCATAGCTCAACCGAAGGCTTAGCACATTTGTTGCCTTATGCTGCCGGTAGATTAATGGAAGCCGAACTTGATGCTTTGGAAAAAGCTCTTGGCAATCCTGCAACTCCTGTGGTAGCCATTGTTGGCGGTGCAAAAGTATCTACCAAGTTAGACGTGCTTAATAATCTTGTAAAAAAAGTGCAATACGTGATTATTGGCGGCGGCATGGCAAATACATTCCTTTATGCTATGGGACACAACATCGGAACATCACTCGCTGAAAAAGAAATGGTTGAGCAATGCAATACCATTATGAAAAATGCGGCTGCGCATAATTCGCAATTAGTTTTGCCGATTGATGCTGTAGTTGCCGATAAATTTTCCAACGATGCCAATACTAAAATTTGCAGCATTAAAGAAATTCCCGATGATTACATGATATTAGATGCGGGACCAAAATCCGTAGAAAATTTCATTGAGAGCGTTTTAAAACAATCTAAAACCTTAATTTGGAATGGTCCACTGGGAGCTTTTGAAATGCCAAACTTTGCAAAAGGCACACGCGCATTGGCAGAATTTGTGGCAGAGGCAACTGTGGCAGGTAATTTAGTTTCCATTGCCGGTGGTGGCGATACCGTGGCAGCTTTAGATGAATTCGGTTTAGCCGATAAGCTGACCTATATATCTACAGCGGGCGGAGCTTTCCTTGAGTGGATGGAAGGTAAAGAATTACCGGGTGTGGTAGCTTTACTTAAAAAATAATTACGATTATAATTCCCTTCTCCCTTGAGAGGGGAATTTAATAGCTTAACCCATCGGATACTTTATGCCTTTATCCTTAAAAAATTCAATAAGCAATCTGCAAGATAAAATTATTGCCTATTCTAAATCTAAGCACGCCCTTGCGGTTTTAATTGTGGTGGCTTTTACGGAAAGCTCGTTTTTCCTTATCCCACCGGATATTTTCTTATTTACCATGGCGATGGCACATCCGAAAAAGGCATGGTTTTATGCGCTTATAACTACCGTTTCTTCAGTAATTGGTGGTTTATTCGGCTATTTATTGGGATATTTATTTTTTGATATGTTTATTTACGACTTTATTGTCGCTCGTCCCAATTATTTTGCCACTTTTACCAAATTTAAAGAATATTACGACGCTTACGCTGCCCTTGCCACTTTTATTGCCGGAGGTTTTACACCAATTCCCTATAAAATTGCCACTATTACCAGTGGTGCGCTACAGGCGAATCTGTTTACTTTCATTTTAGCTTCCATTGCAGCACGAGGTATGCGGTTCTTTGTGTTAGCCTATTTAGTAATAGTTTTCCATAAAAAAGGGAAAGATATTATCATGAAACATTTTAGAAAGATTGCCTTGATAGTTTCACTAATTTTACTTGTTGCAATTGTTTTATATATTTTGTATAGTATGAACTATATTTAAGGACTTCCATGAAAAAGTTAGATTATTTGCTGGTTATTATAGCCTTTATGGTAGCTTTGGGTTTATTTGTAGTTTATCAGATTGCCACCAGTCCCGAAATTTTAAATTCTTTAGTAAAAGCAGGAATGCTTAACAATTCTAAAGAAACCATAAAAAATGTGATTTTAACTTTCTACTCCTTGATATTTATATTATTTATAGTTATTGCTTTGTTTTTGAGCAGAGTTTTATTAAGATTAATTAGGACTAATAAAGAATGAATAAAAATACCTTTGCCAGTTTTATCCAGTTTATCGCCAGCGGTGTGTTATTAAGCTCTTTTTCCTTAGAGTTTTTCTTTAATGTGGCGGTGTGTAATTTATGCCTCATCCAAAGGGCATTATGGGTATTTCTAATTTTAATTACCACGTTTATAAAAAACAAAGGGATTATTTTGCTGATAATTCTGGCGGCAATTTTGGTTTCAGCCTATCATGTTTTATTGCAATACGGCATTGTTCACGAATCGCAAGTTTGTGCTATTAACTTCGATTTTACTAACACTCGTCCATCTTGTGAGCTTAAAGATTTTGAGATTTTCCATCTGCCGCTTTCAGTTTACAACTTTTTAATAAATATTGTTCTGTTTATGTTCGTAGCAAAATATATGAACAGAAAAAAAGAAGTTAGTGTGGAAGCTAATCATGACTAGTTTTATAATTAACAGAACCCAAAATTTAAAGGGTTTCGGCGGAGTTTTTATTGTCCTTTTTTACGACTTTTTATTATTTTATTTAGCACTTGAAAATTATAGAATCGCTCTAATCGTTGGACTGCTATTATATTTATTCATTGATAAAATTATTATCAAAAGCACTATTGATAAGATTTCTTTTCATGTTTATAATGGTGTCTCCATGATTTTGCTGGATATGCAAAAGCGCGGCGGCATTATTAACTTTTATGTCTTTATCATAGGCTTAAGCTATATTTTAACCATGTATTTGCTAAATATAAGAGACATCTCAGGATATATTTGCTTCACCCTAATTATAGTTTTAAAAATTGCTGTTTATTATATGTGCTATAATATGTCTAAAAAGAATAGATTATTTTCCTAGGGTAGGAAACGATTTTTCTTATTTTTAGCTTAGTATTAGGAGATGGTCTGCGCCGTGTATGGTTATACACAAGTAGACCAGCGACAACATAATAAGCAAAAAGAATAAAAATCATAGATATAGCTCCACTCCTACCAGCAGAAACTACCACCGAGCTACGTTTTAATAGAATGGTTAGACAAACTGATTTACAAAACCCATAAATATCCCAAGTATTGATAATTACAAGCCCATTAGTTTGCATATTTTATTTTAAGAAAAGTATAAAATATATAATTATAAATCAGTGATATCTTAAATCTTTCGTGCTGAAGTTAATGTTCTAGCAGAAAAGATTAACAAACTATTTTTAAACACATTGCCGGATATGGATTATACTCTTTTAAATCGTCATACCGTTGATGACGGAGGTAAAAGAATTATATTAAAGATGCGACCCCGCCACATCAGTGTATAATAAACACGGGTAGAAGTATGCAAAGATATTGTTGCCTTAAACAACATCTTGCATACTTACGCTTATACAATCTATTCAAAAACAAAAGAAAATATCC
>JAISPM010000103.1 GCA_031274895.1 Alphaproteobacteria bacterium | reverse complement strand
TGGCTGTGGTGTATAATTCTTACGGGCATATTTTGGAAAGCATTGAGAATTCGTCCAATATTGTGAAAAAAAATCAAATTATTTTTGCCGGTAAGCCGGTTGCGCATAAGGGAATTATTGAGTTTATCTCAGCTTTGCCTAGGGTGTTAAATAACCATAAAGATTATACCGCAGTTATAATCGGAGCTTTTTTTTCTAAAAAAGAAAAATATGCGGCAACTATTGCCAATCTTTTAGAATCTGCTGAAATTAAAGAATTAATCTCTGCAAAAAGAATTATATTTTTAAAAAACCTTAGTCCAAGTGAGGTGTTTGCAAAAATGAGTGAATCGAAAATCGCTGTAATCCCTACTAAAACCAAGGAACCTTTTGGCTTGGTGTGTTTAGAAGCTCATCTTGCTAAATGTGCAGTGGTAAGCTCCAAAAGTGGAGGTCTTCCGGAAATTAGTGGTGATAATGCTATTTATTTAAACCCAGTAAGCGCAACTGAAATTGCCAAATCTATAGAATATTTAATAGAAAATCCGCATATTTTAGGCAAATTAGCCGAAAATGGAAAAATTTATGCCCATGATAAATTTTCTCCGCAAGTCTTGGTAGCAATCTTGGATGTTATGCGGGAGGAGTTTCTTGAATATAAAAATTAGTTGTATTATTCCCTTATATAATGCCGAGATTTATATCAGCAGATGTTTGGATTCTATCTTAAAGCAAACCCTTGCTAATTTTGAGGTCATTATTATTGACGATGGCTCCAAAGATAATTCCACTGCCATTGTGGAAACCTATATGAAAGAGGATGGTCGCATAAAACTGATATCGCAAAAAAATCAGGGCGTATCCATTGCCAGAAACAATGGTATTCATGACGCTTTAGGCGAATATATATTTTTCTTAGATGCCGATGACGATATTACAGCAGACGCTTTTGAATTAGCATACAAAAAAGCTAAAGCCGATAATGCCGATATGCTGGTTTTTAATTATTCTAAGGTTTATAAAAATAAATATTCACTCAAGAAGAAAAAATTAAAAGAGAATAAAATATATTCTTCCGTTAAAGAGAAAAAAGCTGTGCTTGGTAGCGGTGTTACGCCATGGAGTAAAATTTACAGAAAAGATTTTTTATTGCAAAATAATATTTTTTTTCATCCCGATATTTACTATGAAGATATTCCTTTTTTTTGGAAGAACGTGATTTTAGCCGGTAGAATTTCTTTTTTGAATAAATCTATTTATAATTATTACCAAAATAGCCATTCCATTATGAACAGTCGGCTGACCCAGAAAAAAATTGATGATATTATAAAATCTATGATGCTGGTGCGAAGCTATCTGTTTGAGAATAATGCGTATTATAATTATAAACGGATGTATGAAATAAAAGTTATTAAAACTTTTATAGAGTTTTTTAGTTATTCTAAAAGTTTAAAGACTTTTAATACCATGGCAGCCACCTTAAATTTTATTAATATCGGTGATTATAAAAAAAGTCTTAGTTTGTTTAAGTATTTAAAGTATAAATGCTTTTTAAGCGGCAATTATTGGCTGTATCGCCTACTTTTTGGGTTGTTGTAAATGAAAATTTTTTATGAGGACTCGCAAACCTGTTTATACCATGGCGACAGTTTAAAGATATTAAAAAAGATTGAAGATAACAGTATTGATACTGTGTTTGCTGATCCGCCGTATAATATGCAACTGAACAAAGATTTATTCCGTCCTGATCAAAGTAAAGTGTTGGGAGTAGGAGATTCTGCATGGGATTCCTTTGCCTCATTTAAAGATTATGACGATTTCTCGCTGGCATGGCTAAATGAGGTGCGTCGGGTGCTAAAAGAAGACGGCACTTTTTGGGTAATTGGAAGTTATCATAATATTTTTCGCTTAGGTAAAATTATTCAAGATTTAGGCTTTTGGATTTTAAACGATATCGTGTGGGCGAAGTCTAATCCTATGCCGAATTTTAAAGGCACGCGTTTCACAAACGCTCATGAAACTTTATTGTGGTGTAGTAAAAGCAAGGATTCAAAGTATCATTTTCATTATCATTCCATGAAAATTTTTAATGATGATAAACAAATGACCAGCATTTGGGATATGCCCATTTGTAGCGGTAGTGAGCGTATTAGGATTGATGGTAAAACTTCGCATCCAACGCAAAAACCGGTAAGTTTGTTAAATAGAGTCTTGCTTGCTTCCACTAAGACAGGCGGTATTGTGTTAGACCCCTTTTTAGGCAGCGGCACCACAGGTGTGGCGGCGAAAATGCTGGGCAGAAAATTTATAGGAATCGATAAAGAAAAAACCTATTTAGAAATTGCAAGTGAGCGTATTCAGAATACTTCTTTTGAAAATTCAGATAAAATTCAAATTAATAAGCAGATAAAAAAAAGAATTTCCTTAGGACAGTTGATTGCTGCAGAATATTTAAGTGTAGATAGTATTTTATGCGACAATAAGGGTAAAAACCCGGCTCATCTGAAATTAGATGGCTCAATTGAATTAGGTGGCGGCGAGCAGGGCAGTATCCATAATATGGCAAAACATATTACAGGTAAAACCACCAATGGCTGGGATTTTTGGTATATTAAAGATAAAAGTAAATTGATATCGATAAACGAAATCCGTCAGGAATATTTTAAGAACACAATATAAATTCTCCTTCTTTTAGAAGGGGTGGACTGCGTAGCAGGACGGGGTAGTGGTTAAATCGTCATACCGACGTAGGTCGGTATCTACTGCCCCGCAGGGTAAAACAATTAAAAAATTCCAAACGATGCTCTTAAATACTCTTTTTAAGCTCCTACAACACAAATAAATTATCCATAAGGTTTTTTAAGGTTCACAAAGGTTTTAGCCTCCAAAACCCTTTATTAATATTAATAAAGGGTGAAGATTCTTGACAGAATCTTCACAAATAAAACTTAGTTAAACCTTTTTAATAGGCTGACTCATGAATAAAATATTATTCAATATATTTCCGATTCTACTATTCTCTGCCTCAACAACCTTCGCAGGACAAATTATTAATATTACAAAAAATCCAACTGGTAGTGTATACGGTAATGCCGATGATGTTAATAATCCTTATAGTATTAAGCAAAATAAAGACCCAAATTACAATACGGTAAATATAAATAAAAATTATGTAGCACCATACAATATTTATGGTGGACGTTCTAGCAATGGAACAGCTTCTGGAAATGCGGTATTAATAGAGGACGGAACTTTTGGTGGAGATATTTATGGTGGTTATTCTAGTAATGGAACAGTGTCTGGCAATAGGATATCAATAGGGGGAGGCACTTTTGGTAGGAGAGATTTTCAACAATATATTTATGGTGGGTATTCAGATGCTAATGGTGATGCAATAAACAATGAAATTAAAATTTCTGGTAATCTAAATTTTACAAGAATTAGCTTGTTTGGCGGGAAGTCTACTAATGGAGCTGCTTCTGGAAATGCGGTATCAATAGAGGGAGGCACTTTTGATTATTCAATTTATGGTGGATATTCTAGTAATGGAACAGCGTTTGACAATAAAGTATTAATAGAGAATGGAACTTTTGGTGGTAAAATTAGTGCTAGTTATTCAATTTATGGTGGGTATTCTACTAAGGGAGAAGTTTCTGGAAATGTGGTATCAATAGAGGGTGGCACTTTTAAGTATACTGATTATTATTCCGGTTTTAGCATTTATGGTGGGTATTCATCTACTTATGGCGACGCAAAAAATAATACACTTGTAATTTCTGGCAATCCAAGTTTTGCAATGACTCAAATTTATGGTGGACGTTCTAGCAATGGAACAGCTTCTGGAAATACGGTATCAATAGAAGGCGGAGCTTTTTATGTTGGTCCAAGTTCTTCCGTGAATAAAATATATGGTGGTTTTTCTAATAATGGTGATGCCATAAACAATACAATTACAATTTCTGGGAATACAATTTTTACAAATACTGGTTTTTATGGCGGTGTTGCTAAAATAGCCTCTGGAAATACTGTAAATATTATAAACGCAGAGATAACAGGAGGGATAAGTATTTCTGGAGGGTCTGGTGGCGGAACGGACGGTGGGGCTGTTAGTGGCAATACTGTAAACATTGCAGCATCAAAAATGACCTCTATTGGAAGCATTTATGGTGGATATGCTTCGTATTGGAAAGATGTTAATGACAATACTGTAAATATTAAGGGGTTGGTATTAACACAATCCAGTGGGAATATTTATGGTGGTGTGGTAGGTAATGGTGGACATGTTGAAAGAAATATTATAAATATAGATGAAAATTCTAATAATATTTATCGATATGTTATTGGTGGAACTACTGAGACATATGCGGGTTCGGTTGGTGCTACCTCCGCGATGTATAACAAAATTTATATGAAATCTGGTAGCATTGTAGGAGGAGGCATATATGGAGGGAAAACTTCGGATTTAACTAATAGTTCTGATTATCGTTACGGATATGCAAGCTATAATTATGTTTATTTAAGCAATGTTTCTGGTGGTCCAATTTTTGGTGGAGCTGGTGGATACGAAGCAATAAATAACACAGTAGAAATTGAAAGTGGAAATATTGGTTCTGTAACAGGAGGCTATGCCAATAATTATTATTCTACAGCACTTGCTGATAATAATATAGTTGTTATAAAAAATGGAAATTTTAGTTCTTCCATCACAGGAGGAGAAGCTAAGAGCAGTAATAGTGGTAGTCCAGCCGTTGCAGAGAATAATACTGTGTCTATAGAAGGAGGAGCATTCAGTGGAGGGAATATTTATGGAGGTTATGCTAACGGAGGTAGCAATTCAATTAGTGGAGATAGTAGTGGTTCAAGAAATAATACGGTATCTATAAGTGGTGGAGTATTTAATGGTAATAAGGTTTATGGAGGATTTGGAGGTAATGTTTATATAGGATGGGGAAGTCCAAAGCCCGGAAATATATTAAATATTTCTGGCAATGCAAGCTTTACCGATTCATATTTATATGGTGGTGATGTTGGGCTAAATATAATCAATATTGCTGGTAATCCAATTTTCAAGAATTCTTATTTATATGGTGGAGGATATTATAGTAATATTATAAACATTTCCGGTAATCCAGATTTATCAGGAGCTTATTTATTTGGTGGTTCTCCCAATGAATCTGGCAATATACTAAATTTACATACAAATATTACAGTTTTAACCGCAGGCTATTTTCAAAATTATAATTTTGATGCAGATGATACTAATATTAATAATCCTGTATTAAAAGCAACAGAAAGTGCAATAGATATGAATAATTCTGTTGTTGGACTTTATTTAAAAGATAATTCAAAACCATTGTATGTGGGAGATAAGCTATGGTTAGTAGCAAATATGAGCGGAGGGAATATTAGCCAAGCAAGCGGGACTATGAAAGCAGGAGCTACTAGACTTTATGATTGGAAAATGCTTATCTCGAATGGTAATTTATATGCAGTGATAGATGATGGAAAGTCATGTATTACTAACCAATCCTTTTGTGAAAAACCAGATATTAGTTTGCCTTACATACCAGATACAGGTGGAGGAGACAATAACGGAAATGGTAACGGCGGAGATAACAATGGCAATGGTGGAGGAAACACTTGTAGAGCAGGAGATTGCGGAGGTGGTGATAATGGTAGTGGTAGTGGGAGCAACAATGGAGGTGCAGGTCGTTTAAACCCTGAGACTAAGTCTTTACTTGAGAGTTATATATCCTCTATGTCAGTTCTAACTAATGGAGCCGATTTAGTAGCAGAAGGTGGCATAAACTCATTAGACTCTGCTTTAAAAAACAATGATGATGGTTGGTTTTCCAGCATTAATGCAAGTTCTATAAAATTAAATAATGAGCCATCTGCTGATTCTAAAAATGTCTCTGCTAAAACTAAATTAGCCAGCCAAGCAAGCAGCACTTCTTATGTTAATACTCAAAACGCTAATATTATACTGGGAGTAGGCAGTAAATTTGATAACAATATAATTGGAGCCTTTTTAGAAGCAGGTGGTGGCAAGCATGACACTTATAACGAATTTGAGGATTCCATTGTTAAGGGTAATGGTAGCAATACCTATGCAGGGGCAGGGTTGCTGAGTAGAGTAGGATTTGATTTTATATATTTTGATGCCTCCATCCGTGGTGGTTATGTTATGACGCAATATCAGGCAGACTATTCTGAGGCTGCCAAATATAATATTGGGAATATATATTACGGTGGACATGCTGGAATCTTATTATTACAAAACATTGGAGCTTTAACACTGAATGAATATGTTAAATATCTTGCTACCGTGCAGCAAGGCAAAACTGCAGTTTTAGATTCTAAAGAAGAAATTCAGTTTGCAAATATCATGTCGTCTCGGGCAGTGGCAGGAATTCGTGCTAAATATGAAGTTATATATATTGGTGTTGCCCGTGAAGAAGAATTAGCAGGCATAGCCAATGCAAAAACAGCAAACATGGCGATAGATGCACCAAGTATTAAAGGTGGCACTAATATAGCTGAAGCTGGGATTGATTATAGTTTTATGGCAAAACCATCTGTTTTTAACCAAAAGTATTCCCGTGTTAGCAGATATTCTGCTCCAAAATCTTCCAATAGCTTTAATATTGGTCTTGGTGGAAAATATTATATGGGTGTAAAAAATGGATATTCGGCTAATGCGCGTGTAGGGTATATGTTTTAAAGACATAAACTAAAAGGCAAACATATATCTCTTTTAACTGCAATGACATGTTCCTACCTGTAAAAAGTTATAGTTATGTCATAATGCAGCTAAAAGAGATATTCCTTGGTTTAAATCTGCTCTTTTAATTTCCCTTTTTGAAAGAAAGGGAAAGGATAGGATTAAGGATTAGCCGAATTATTCAACTCTACTATTCTGTAAACCTCAAACCAAGTATCGCCTGTGTCAGTGCTTTTGCGGAAAACCACGTTTAAAACCACTATATCACCACCATTAAATTGTTTGATGTTGGCGTCTTTAAAAGCAAAATCTCTAACGGTAATATCAGATACGGTGCCAGCCTCGTCTGTTATTTGATACATATTATCAAGAACATCTACGGCTTTAGTAATGTTTCCTTTAATGGTAAACGCCTGATTGTTGTTGGCTGTTTTTTGAATTTCTGCAATAGGTGTAATACCTAAACTTGCCTCCACAGGAGATTCATCAACAGCTATAATTTCAAAGGCTTCAAATTTCGGCTGCTCTGCAATTTCTTTATCGATGGCAATTCTTAGGGTAATTGAAGAATTCAACGGTAAAGGACTACCTCTATACTTAAGCACAAAATGGCGGATAGTTAAAGGAATTTGCCCGGTGGCGTCTTGAAAGATATATTCATGATCGCCTTTAGCAGCAATTAGGATACCTTGAATCGTAAGAATATCTCCGGTTTTAGACTTATTTTTTACAAAATCAACGCTGGAAATATCGTTTGCATATAAAAAGGTGGCGTTTAGTAGTATAAAAATACCCAGTAAAATTTTTTTCATCATTTTATCCTCCATACTTTTTATTTAAGTATAAAGGATTATTCGCTAAAAGTCATGAATTTCTTTTTTAGGAATTTTCTTCTCCCGTTGCGTTTTAGATTTTAGCTGTCCGCAGGCGGCAAGAATATCATCACCTCTGGTTTTTCTTAATGTGGAGGTAAATCCGATATTATGCAGATAATCGGAAAAATATTGAATCCTCTCAGTCGCGCTGCTTTCATAATCGCAGCCATCCCATGGATGAAAAGGAATTAAATTAAATTTTGAAGGCACTTGCTTGCCGATTTTTGCTAATTCTCGTAAATGCTCATCGGAATCATTCACATCCTTAATCATTAAATACGCAAAAGTAATGCGCTTAGCATTGGAATTGTTGTAATATTCCTGCGCCACCTTAATAAGTTCTTCAAGAGGATATTGATTATTAATCGGCATAATTTTACTGCGCAGAGTATTATTGGGTGCATGAATTGAAATAGATAAATTAACAGGAATATCCTTATAAAGCTGCCGTATATTAGGGATAATGCCGCTGGTGGAAACGGTAATTTTGCGGCGGGATATGGCTAAACCCTCGCCTGAATTTAAAATTTTGATAGACCGGACAACTTCCTTGTAGTTCTGCAGCGGTTCGCCCATACCCATGTAAACCACATTGGAGACTGCCCGAGTATGAAGATTACTTGGTGCATCATCGTCTTCATCTTCGTCAATCTCGGGATGTTGGATATTACCGAAATCACTAAGAATATCTTTAACCAGCATAACTTGACCGACAATTTCGCCGGCAGTTAAATTTCGCACCATTTTTTGCGTGCCTGTGTGGCAAAAAGTGCAGCCCATATTACAGCCAACCTGCGATGAAATGCAAAGCGTCCCGCGTTTCATTGAGGGGATATAGACGGTTTCTATTTCTTTGCCATCCAGTAGTTGCAACAAATATTTAATTGTGCCATCAACGGATTTTTGCTCTGTAATGATGGTTGGTCTTTCTATGGTGTAAGACTCTTCCAGTTTTTCACGCAAAGAAGCAGGTAATAATGCCATTTCCGCGAAAGTTTTAACCCCGCGCACATACATAAAATGCCACAGTTGTTTGGTTCTGAAAGGTTTTTCGCCCAATGTAGCAACTAACTCTGTCAAGTCTTCAAAAGATTTTCCCAGTAAATTTTCTTTCATAGTTTAATTTTTAGTGGCAGGGTAGCTGTTAATATAAGGATTAGCCGGAGCAGGAGCTTCTTCAAAAAACGGTTCTTCTTCCATTGGGGTGTTGTCTTCTCTATCGGCTACATTCTCCTTAGAGAGCGAATAAGTTTGGGCAGGCTTACTTTCCTCAACAGGTGCTTCTTCCATGATAGGATGCTCTATCGTTTCGCTTTGAATATATGGCGCAGCAGGCTCTTCTACTTGTGGCTTGGGTGCATTATATATCATCGCCTCGGTTTTTACCGCACGACTAATTGTAATTTTAGCATTGTCTATTGTAGATAAAGCATCTACCTTTACATTTTTTAGAATTACAAAAGAACCAATGCTGCTTTTATAATTAAGAATAATGGCTTGATTACCTCCGCTATAGGTAAGGGAATTTTTATAAACTGCTTCAAAATCGGCAATTATATTGGCTCCATTGGAAAGAACAATCTTAAACATATCGTCTTCTTTTGGATTAAATTTTGCAAACGCCGAGGACGTAATAAAGGTGAAAATATCGCCATTATCTTTATCTTCCACCACAAAAAGAGCAGAGATTGCACTGCTGCCGGAATTAAGCGCAGTGTAGCTAAATCTTGCCAATTTTTCTAGAGTAATTGGTTCGCCCATGGTGTTAAAGCTGTTTGGATCGTTTATAAGTTTTGCGCCAACAAGGTATTCCACATCACGACCGCTTGGAGTTTTGGCATCAAAATTAACTCTTTGAATTTCACGCACTTCAGCTATTCCAACGGTATCTTCAATAAAGGTTAAAACTCCGGAATTTTGGGTTACAAAAAACTGATTGTTTTTAGATTTTGCCACAATAATTGATGGTTCAATTGTATCTTTAAAAGATCCTGAAATAAATACCGCATTTGTTCCCCAGTAGCGTGAGGCTTTTAATAATTTATAGGCTTGCGAAATTACGGATTTTGATTCCGTATTTTTAGAAATATCAATAACCTCTAAATTTTTATTAATAGCAAAAAGCGTGCCGCGTATGGCAGGAATAAAAATTGGGTCTTCCTCAAAATTATTTACAATAATTAATGGCGGCAGGTTAGATTTTACATTAGCTTGAGTTGTCGCCGGAGTAGGTGCAGCTTTTTTTTGTGGTGCAGGAGCTATTGCTTTACTTGGGGCTTTAGGAGCCTCTTTTTTCTCAGGTGTTTTTTTTATGGGAGCCTTTTTAGCAGGTGCAACTTTTGCCGGAGTTTTTTTTGCAGGTTCTTTTTTAGGAGCTTCTTTTACCGTTTCAGGTTCTTTCTGTGGCACAGGCGCAGGAGTAGGCTCCATAGGCTGCATACTTGAAGGGCTGTCAAAAACCGTAATTGCCGCCAACGGATTTATATTAGCTAAAACAAACATCACCGCAATTAATTTAATAAAGTTTTTCATATTTTAAACCTAAAATTCTGTATATATTTATTATATAATATATTATTTCAATTGTATTTACAAATTATTGTTATATAATAGTTTATTTACTTATATGGAAAATGTTATATGGAAAATTTCGATAGTTTTAATATCCCGCAATGGTTAAAAGATTCCCTTAAAAATATGGGATACACCACACCAACGCCAATTCAACAGCAAAGTATCCCTGCAATTTTAGAGGGGAAAGATGTGCTGGGAACGGCACAAACAGGCACAGGAAAAACCGGTGCATTTTTAATTCCGCTTTTAAGTTATTTAGAAGCTAATCCGTCTGAAACAGGCTTAATTTTAACACCTACCCGCGAGCTAGCGATTCAGGTTAATACAGTAGCCATGCAAATGCTTAAAACCAATCCTAAAGTTAGGACAGCATTATTAATTGGTGGCGACCCGATTGCCAAGCAGTTTTTTCAGCTGAAACAAAAACCAAGATTAATTATCGGGACTCCCGGCAGAATTAACGACCATCTTAGCCGTGCAAGTGTAAATTTAAGTAAGACATCCTTTGTGGTGTTAGACGAAACCGACCGTATGCTGGACATGGGTTTCGGCATTCAAATTGATGAAATTTTTAAATATGTGGCAACAAAAAAACAAACCCTTCTGTTTTCTGCAACCATGCCGAAGGAAATTCTTAAACTGGTTGATAACTATTTGGTTGCGCCGTTGAAAATTTCTGCAGGAGTGGTTAATACAGTTGCGCCTAAAGTATCGCAAAAAATTATTAAAACCAAAGAGAAATATGCGGAAATATTAAAGTTATTGCCCGAATTACATGGCACCACTTTAATTTTTGTTAGAACGCAAAGGGGAGCTGATAGTTTAAGAGGACACCTCAGACAGCTGGAATTTAAAGCCGATGCCATCCATGGCGGACTTGGACAAGGCAAGCGCACCAGTGTTTTAAGAAATTTTCGGGCTAAAAAGTTTAATATTCTTGTGGCAACCGATGTTGCCAGCCGTGGTCTTGATATTGATCACATTGAAAACGTAATTAATTATGATATTCCTGATAATCCTGAGGATTACATCCACAGAATTGGTCGAACCGCACGTGGCGATAAGGAAGGAGCTTCTTACAGTTTTGTTTCTCCTGCTGAGGAAGTTAAATGGCGGGCGGTGCAGAAGTTTTTAGATCCTGAGGCTTTCAAAAAAGATAATTCTAATGATGATAGCAGATGGAAGCCTAATAGAAACAACAACTCCAACAGAAATAAGTTTGCCAGAAACAAACCTCACGGTGGTAAACACGAGGGTGATACTTGGCAAAACGGCAAACCTAAAAGTTGGTCTCCGAGAGAGAATAATTTTAATCGGGACGATAAACACAAAGATAAGCCTTTTGGTGAAAGAAATCGTTCACATCAAGGTGAGCATAAAAAGCCATCTAGGGGTAATCGTGAACAGGTAGCCCGTAGAGACGAAAATATGGCGAATGGCGCATTAGATAAAATTAAAAACCTATTTGCAATGAACAAAAGGAAAGAGAATAAAAAGGATTAAGTATGGCTAAAAAAGATGGTGATGGTAATCATGGAGGATTTAAAACCAATTTAGGTGCTGTTCTTTCTGCCATTGGCAGTGCGGCAGGACTTGGAAATATTTGGCGATTCCCTTATAAAATGGGGACGGAAGGCGGCTCACTCTTCCTCCTTGGCTACATTATTATCACCCTCTTAATTTGCTTACCGCTTTTAGTTTCAGAGTTTGTAATTGGTCGCGCCGGCGGTGGTTCTAACCTGCAGATATTTGAACGCTTAAAATCTAAAAGTTTTTGGTGGCTGGCAGGGCTTTTAGCGGTTATTACTTCCACCGCTATTGTTTGCTTTTATAATTTAATTGGCGGCTGGATAATTTACTACTTTGTTGCCAGTTCTACCATGAGCTTAACCCAGAATACCGACTTTTCTCTATATTTTGAAAGTTTTTTGCTTGATCCTTTCGCGCCATTATTGTTTTTATTTATATTTACTTTTTTAGTGGCGATAACCATTGCCAGAGGCGTGCAGAAAGGGATTGAGAAAATAAATGTTATTCTAATGCCGTTGTTCGCAGCGGTGGTGGTAGGCTTAATGCTTTATTCTTTTACATTGCCACGCTCCTTAGAGGCGATGGAGTTTTTATTTATCCCTAACTTTGATTTATTTACGGAAACAACCTTTATCTCCATCGTGGCGCAGGCTTTCTTTTCCTTAAGTTTAGG
>JAISPM010000054.1 GCA_031274895.1 Alphaproteobacteria bacterium | reverse complement strand
AAAAAAAAGTGTATCTTTGATAGATGGGATGTAAAAGATTAACGTATTACCCTCAAATGCAGGTGATTCGTGCACATAAAGAAAAACCCTCGCACGAGGAAAAAGTACGCAGACAGTGGACTCAAAACTGCACAGACACAAGACTTTATTATTACGGGGCAAGATACTTCAACCCTAGGGAATCTGTGTGGTTGAGTGTGGACAAACCTTTGATTGACGGTACTTATTTAAGTGGTAAACACAACGGGGGGGTGTATAACTCTTTTAACTTAAACGGCTATGCTTATTGTTATCAAAACCCGGTAGTTTTGGTTGACCCGGATGGGAACCAAGCGCATTTTATGCATGGCACAGGAACCTGGAATGCAAGCCTATACTTTAAAGGAGAATTTAAAAATAAGTTTGAAGCCAAATTCGGAACCTTTAAATCTTGGGAATGGTCAGGCAGTTTCTATAATCGGGATAATGCCTTTTGGAACAGGAAAGAAGGTCGTATTAGTGCCGGACGTAGAATAGCCAGGGATTATATTCTGCCCTCAATTAAAAATAATATTGTAAACGGTAAGTATATAGGCCCGGGAATAGTCATTGGAGGACACAGCCATGGGGGAAACGTAGCCCGAGTAGCCACAAAATATGTTTATGATGCCTTAAGTTTAATGGTAGAACAGGGTAAATTAGATAAAGTTCCTACCCTCAATCTTCTAATGGTTAATACTCCCACTATGGCAAACGATCTTGCTTATCAACTCACTCCAATGCAACAATTAAATATAAACACCATTCAGGTAGATTCTAAGGTTGATATAGTAGCAGGAGCCGGACAGGTAGCTACTGGAAATGGGGCACTTACAAATGAGTTTTACTCGGACACTAAACACCAAATAGAGTATAAAGACCAGTTAGAATTTGATATGTTTGGCTGCGGAATGTCTAATCACTGTGGTCATGCCGATGAGAATGTAAAAGTTTGGTACCCACTAGTAGAACAAGTGTTAGAATAACTAAAGACAAAATAACATGAAAAAGAGAAAATCCTTATTTGTTATATTATTTATCTATATATGTATCATCTTATTTGTCTTATGGATAT
Organism: Alphaproteobacteria bacterium; assembly: GCA_031274895.1. GTDB lineage: Bacteria > Pseudomonadota > Alphaproteobacteria > WRAU01 > Hepatincolaceae > WRAU01. Next base: position 2,447 of record JAISPM010000054.1, on the reverse strand, counting down.
TTTGGCCTGTAAGAAATGATAACTATAAGGAAATAACTTATCAGGAGTTGCCTTCGGATATAAGAAAGAAGTTCAAAGAAATCTACAATTATAAAGAACCTCCAAAAGTCTCAGAAACAGGAGATATATCATGGTATTCTCCTCCCTTTTCAGAATGCTATAATATGAACACAGATTGTCCTTGTAATATCAGGTCAGGGGGGGGGATTATCAGAAATCCCTATTTTGTGTTAACGTCTTGTGGAAAGAAAAAAAAGATGACATGGGGTATTCTGGAAAGAGTATTTATCATTAAAAATGATTCTGTTTATTATCCTTGGAATAGGAGTGCTGGAACTGAAACAGGAGAAGCCAGATCTTTTCTTGTAAAGATAGACACGCTAAAATTCAGGATAGAAAAGATGAAATAAATGATAGGGGAAATGTTTCAGAAAAGTGAATTATGCTTCTAAATACAAGCAGGCACAAAACACCGTGAAAAACAACTACGAAACTTTTGATGTGGAATATTTAGGTACTGATAACGACGATTATGTAAATGGGCACGGTTTTTGTTGTACGGATAATGCAAAACTCATCCAGATGGCAGGTGGTAATATAGGAACAGGTAATGATAATCCTGAAAAATTACAGTTTTATTATCATTCGGATCATTTAGGGTCAACTTCTTATATTACGGATTTAGATGGAAATGTAGTGCAACATATTGAATACGTTCCTTTTGGAGAGGTATTTTTAGAAGAGAGAAATAATACGTGGAATACGCCGCACCTATTCAATGGAAAAGAACTGGACGAGGCTACAGGGCTTTACTACTATGGTGCGAGATACTTCAACCCAAGGGAATCTGTGTGATTGAGCGTGGATCCATTAGCAGAGAAATACCCGGGCTGGTCTCCTTATAATTACACTTTGCAGAATCCGGTGAAGTTTATTGACCCTACGGGGATGGGGCCGGATGATTGGTTTTGGGATGAAAAAAATAAAAGAGTAGTATGGAATGATTCGTCTGAATCTACAGTTAATGTAGATGGTAATGAACTTCGAAACATAGGAGCAACAACAGAAGAAGCTCTTGAAAATATAGGAGCAATATCCGGAAGGACAAGAGTCTTGGATTATAGTGTAGGAATAAATCCGGAAGAGGGAACTACCTATTATCAGAATGGAGAACAAAAATCAACAGGAGGAGCAATGGTACCCCAAGGTGAAATTCATGGAGTAGTAAATATATATACAAACGCCAGTCCTATATTAAAGACAGCAAAAAATGGATATACTTATTTCTCTGAAATACAAACAAATATTACTGTAACATACAGCCATAATACGGAACAGGGAAAAAAAGCGGGATTGGTATGGTCTACTGTAAAAACACCTAAGTTTACCTATACTTTATCTTTAGATTTTAGTCCAAGTATAACCCAAGGAGAAGGAAAAGGATATGTTAACTATTTGTTCAATAAACTTTCGATTAAATATTCTGTAGTTGATTATGAAACGCCTATGAAATTAAATATTTCAGCAGGATTTACCGATGTGAAATCAAATGCCTCAAGAGTAGATACAACCGTTAAATTTTCCAGAGGAGGCCCTATAAAACTAAAAGAAAAAGCAAAACGTTAAAATATAGGAGAATATGAGAAATATATTAGTGTTTTTAGTTCTTTGTTTTTTATTTGCGAATTGCTTTAATAAGCAGAATATAAATAAGCATAGCATAAAAGATAAAAATAGGTGTTTCATCAATAATATTAAAGCCAAGTTTAGTCTGGGTGACTACACACTGAGCTATGAAGAAGATTTGGATGAGTTTAATGAGCTGTATGTAGATTCCGCTTTGTATTATAATAATCTAGCTTTTAACGAGTGTAGTAAAAGTAAAAGAATACTGGAAACCAGACTATATATTTTTGATTTAAAACAAAATTATAGTAAGTGCATTGAAATTATATCTGATTTAATAAAATTGGATTCGGTAGATCATTCTGAACGATTAGACTTAAGTTTTAAGAAATTTACTTATTATGCCTGTATAGATTCTGTTAAATATAAGGGCAGCATGAAAAAAGAATATGCCTATTTATTGAATCAACCTAAGGAGTGGAACGATTCATTATATTATCAATTTCGTTTAGGATTATTAGAATACCAGTTATTTGGAAAGAAAGAAGCAATGAAAAGATTAAACCAGTTTAGAGATAGTGATGATTTTTTTGTCGAAGCTACTGTTTTGAATATAGAAGGAGGTAGTTTACAACCTTTATTTGTTTTAGTAGGAGAGGCAGGAATTTACCATCCTTTGAATGATAACAGAGTGAAAGCCCATATGGGAAATTAAATTTAAACCTATATAGGATAAAAAACCGTCTCTTAAAGGGTGGTGGTGTTTACTCTGTAAATACTAAATAAAAAAGAATGAACAGAAAACAATAATAAACAAAATA
>JAISPM010000003.1 GCA_031274895.1 Alphaproteobacteria bacterium | reverse complement strand
AAAATGATTGAGAATTTCGATAAATTTAAAACCATGTTTACCTATTACTAAGCCATGTCTTTAATTAATGCCAAGCAATATCATTTTAATTGGGCTTTATGGATAGGCTTAATGTTGTTATCCTTGGTTTTGTTATCTTTAAATGGCATATCTAAAGAATTTAATGTTAGTATGGCGGATTCCATAAAATCTAAAGCTGTGGGTGTGCGGACATTTTTTAGCTATGGTATTTCGGCATATTTTATGGATTTATCAAACAAATCGCAAATAATAGACGATTTACGTGCTGAAAATACAGATTTAAAAAGACAGCTGGCAAATACTAACCGTTTAGAGCTGGAAAATAAATATCTGCAAAATAAGCTAAATGCCCTCAATGCTTCGGTGAACTTTGTGGATGCTAAAAATTTAAATAATATTATTACCACAGGAATCGTAGTAAACTCACTGGGAACCATCGGCAATAATTTAACTATCGGTATTGGCAGTAATCAAGGAGTTGCTGCTAATCAGTTGGTAATTACTAATAAAGGAATTGTGGGATATACAACTGAAGTTGAAAAAAATTCTGCGAATATTCTTAGTGTGCTAGACAGTAATTTCAGAATTTCGGCTATAACCAATAAAACCAATGTGAACATTGTAATTTCAGGTAATAAAACCACTAATTTAGATGTTACCCTCTACTCACAAGGTATTCAAATTCAGGAAGGAGAAATTGCCTATACCTCAGGCTTAGAGGGTAATTTCCCGAAATTTATTGCTATTGGTGTTGTGGTAAAAGCACCTTCAGCTGATGGTCGCGATAACTGGAAAATTAAACTATTTGAAGACTTAAGCAATTTAAATTATGTTTATGTTGTGAGATAGGCAACAAAATCCCCTTCGCTGGCGAAGGGGTGGCAGCAAAGCTGACGGGGTAGTGGAATAACATTAAATTAATAAATGCAGCTAGAAAAACCAAATGAATTTTTTAGAAACCGAGCTAAAGAGCTTCGTAAAAATAGCACACTATCAGAAGTATTATTATGGAATCAACTAAAAAATAAAAAATTTATGGAATTAGATTTTGATAGACAAAAAGTTATAAACAATAAATATATAGTAGATGTATATTGTCCGGAGTTAAATTTAATCATTGAAGTTGATGGTTCTACTCATGATAATAAATACGACTATGATATAGAAAGAGATAATTATTTATTAGGATTAGGGTTTAAAATTATACATATTAATGATTTAGATATAAAAACAAACATGGAAGGAGTTTTGGATAATATCAAAAATTTAGTTTAATATTAATTCCACTACCCCGCCTGCAAAAGCAGGCACCCCTTCGCCAGCGAAGGGGATTTTATAAAACATAAGTATAAAAAATGAAAAAAATTATCAAAATTATTTTACTAAAATCTTACCCATCGCTCATTTTGATACTTCTATCATTTTTGGCAGGAGTTTTCACAGGATTTTTAAACCTTTTCCTATTTATTCTTGTATATAGCTTAGTTTTTTACGCTTTTTTAATTAATGAAAAAACTTTTCATATTGTTGCGGTGGTAATCAGTGGTATTATTTTAGACAGTGTCAACGATATTGCCCTAGGACTTAGCTCGTTCATTTTTTTAGCGGTGTATCTTGCCACCCGCTTTGAAATTAAATATGTTAAAGTTAAAGATTTTTTAAGCACTTATATATTTTTTGCTGTAAATATTTTAGCAACGATTATTTTTGTAAGTATCTTTTCGTTTTTTGTTGATACCAACTTCGCTCCCATTATAGAGTTTGTAATTATATCTTTAATAATCTTCCCATTAGTATATAATGGTATTAGAATATATAAAATGATCGCTCCAAAATCTTATGAAAAATATTAAAACTTTTAGCCGCAGAGTCTTTGTTCTGCTTGTTTTAAAACTATCCTTATTTGTAGTTTTATTGGTTCGACTATTTCAATTGCAAATTAAAGAAGGATTGCATTTTAATACCCTGTCGGACAAAAATCGCACAAATTTAGTGCCGATAATTCCTAAACGCGGGCTGATAAACGATAATTTTAACATCGCCCTTGCCAATAATTTATTTCTATGGGAAGCATTATTTTTAAAATCGCAGATTGAAAATAATATCAATCTGTTTATTAATAATATTGCCTCAATTATTGTTATTACTGAAGAAGATAAGCAACGCATTTTAGACGACTACAAAACCAAACCGCCATATTTCCCTATTTTAATTAAGCAGAATTTATCACAAAGTGAAATTGCTGCCATTGAAACTTTTTCTTATAATTTACCGGGGGTTTTTATAAGACCTTTTTATCGTCGCAATTATCCTTTTGCAGATGCCTTCGCCCATGTTATCGGCTATACCAGCATCACCAACGATTTAGCCAAAAGCAATAATATTCCCCATTGGCAAATCGGTCGCTATGGCTTGGAAGAATCCCTAGACCCTTTTTTAAAAGGCACGGTTGGTTATTCTAAATACGAAATTAATGCCCACGGCAGTATCATTAGAAAACTTGACCAAAAGCCCTCAAGCCCGGGCAACAATGTGGCAATCACTATAGACCAAGTTTTACAAAACGAAATCCATAAGTTGTTAAGCCAGTATAATAGTGCTTCGGCTGTGGTTAGCGAAATTAAAACAGGACGCATTTTGGCAATGCCATCTTACCCGAGTTTTAATCCGAATCTTTTCACTGAAGGAATCTCCAATAAACTATGGGGCGAGCTTACCAATAACGAAAAAGCTCCACTATCTAATAAAGCCCTAATGGGAATGTATCCACCGGGGTCTACCATTAAACCGCTTATGGCATTAATTGCCCTTGAGCGCGGCTTAATAACGCCTGAAACCACCTTTACCTGTAAAGGCTATATCGATATTGGCAAGGAGCGATTCCACTGTTGGTTGCACAAAGGACACGGTAAGGTAGATTTACATAACTCCATCGTGCAATCGTGCGATGTTTATTATTATAATTTGGCGAGTCTGCTATCACTGAAAGATATGAACGATGTGGCGAAAGACTTTGGTTTTGGCGCAAAACATTTGCCAATACTTTCCAGTGAATCAAGAGGCAAAACTATTTTATCTGACGAAGCGGAAGCAAAATTCAGTGATAAAATTATTGGGGTTATCGGACAAGGGCGATGGTTGGTTACTCCTATTCAGCTGAATAAAATGACGGCAATGATAGCAAACGATGGTGTAGATTTAAATTATTCTCTACTTAAAAACATTGAATATGAAGATAGAGTGGTTTACCCTAAGGAAACTACCCAAAATAGAGTCTTACCCTATAAAAAAGAACACTTTGACTTCCTGAGAAAAGCCCTTTTAGATACGGTTAACGCTAGGGGCGGCACTGCTATGTTGGCAGGAACGGGTGATAAAGAATGGGCGATGTCGGGCAAAACAGGAACCGCACAGGTGCGTAGAATCTCCATGAGAGAACGTGAAACGGGGGTTTTACAAAATTATATGATTCCTTGGAATCGCAGAGATCATGCCTTATTTATCGGTTTTGTGCCTGCCCACGACCCAATGTATTCAATTTCTGTTGTGATAGAGCATGGTGGCAGCGCAGCAACCACAGCGGCACCACTGGGCGGCGAAATTGCCAAGCTGTTAAAGCAAAGGCACCCACTGTATGTGGCTGAGGCGGCGCGGATACAAAAAATTATTGCGGATGCAAATTAGACCTATGAACAATAAATTTTTAAATGTATTTTTTATTAAAATTACTAAATTAAGTGCAGTATTGCTGTGTTTAATTTTGCTGGTTTGTGCCATTGGTTTAGCCATGCAATACAGTGCAGGTGGTGGCAATTTTTATCAATATGCGTTTTCGTATTTAATGAAAACCCTGTTAGGATTCGTGGTTTTATTTATTGTTTTTCGTTTAGATTTAAAAATAATCTTCCTTTTAACCGATTATTTTTATTATGCCAGCCTGTTTTTATTGGTGTTGGTGGAAATTCTCGGCGATATTCGTTTAGGCGCGCAACGCTGGTTAAACCTTGGAGTGTTTGCAATTCAGCCCTCAGAAATCATGAAAATTGCCATCATTTTAATGTTGGCGAAATATTTTCATGGGCTATCTTCATTACAAACCGGAAAATTTAAATATTATTTAATGCCGGCAGTAATTGCCATCGTCCCTTTTTTACTAATTTTAAAACAACCCGACCTTGGCACCGCCGTAATGATAGCTTTAATTGCTATATCTTTATTTTTTCTATCGGGTTTTCGCTTACGCTATTTTGCGGCTATGGGATTATCTATGTTGATAATTCTGCCAATCGCTTGGTTTAACCTGCATAATTATCAAAAAGAGCGGATACTTAATTTTTTAAATCCCGACCGCGACCCGTTGGGTTCAGGCTATCATATCATTCAGTCTAAAATTGCCATCGGCAGTGGCGAATTTTTCGGCAAAGGCTTTTTAAAAGGCACCCAAGCGCAGTTAGATTTTCTGCCCGAAAAACATACGGATTTTATTTTTACACTGTTTGCCGAAGAGTTTGGCTTTATGGGAAGTATGTTTTTAATAATGCTTTATGCCGCAATTATTATAACAATTTTAATGATGTCCTATCGCTGCAGCTATGCTTTCGGCAGATACATTATCGCAGGCATTGGCACCATGTTGTTTATTTATGTTTTTGTGAATATCGGAATGGTGAGCGGAATCCTGCCCGTAGTTGGTATTCCTCTACCTTTAATTTCCTACGGCGGAACATCTATGATTACCCTAATGACAGGGTTTGGGTTGATTTTAAATATTGAAAATCATAAGAATTATGCGTAATTATCCTTTCCCATCCCCAGCAAGGAATATATTGTTTTATCCTTAACATGCCAGCACAACACCTACCTCTTCCTACATCTATAATAATGGCTGGCAAGATGCGGATAAAACAATATATTCCTTGATTGGGATTACAAATATTTAAAATCAACTGGAGGAGAAGGAAGAAGGAGAATACTCCTTAAATCCGCATCAGGCTCACCATATTTGAAAATACAGAAAGATTTAGAAAATTATGCGAGCGTGGCTAAGGATTTAAGGAGTATTCTCCTTCTTCCTTACAAGTTATCACCTAATACTTTCCCTAATAAATATAATGAACCACAAATAATTATTAAATTTTTTCCGGTAGAATCTTCTATCTCTGCTAATTTTTTACTTAAATTAACGGGATTGCCATTTAAATTATGCTCTCTTGCTTTCTGCAGAATCTCCTCCGCCGCATAGGATTCATGTCCATCAATTTCCAGCGGATAAATAACAATATTAAATCTATCTTTAAGAGCAGCGATGTTCGCTAAAAAACCATCTAAATCTTTCTTTTTCAGCATTCCTAAAAAAATATGAATATTGGTGGCAGATTCGTAGCCATCAATAAAACCGCAGAGGGCTTTGCTACCCGACACATTATGCGCTCCATCTAAAAAGAGTGAGGTCTTGCGAAAATTAACACCATAAAGACTGTCTACTTTTTGCAATCGCCCAGCCCATGCTGTTTTGGCTAGGTAGGTATCGAGGTTATCATAATCAAACTTATCTTTTAATATGTTGATGCAACTAACAATTGCGGTGGATACATTGTAATACTGGTGCGCTCCCAATAATGGCAATTGCGGTAGGGTAATTTTTTTATTTTGATAGCTTAAAACATTACCATTCAGCTGATAATCTTCACCGCCACAGAAAAGAGCTGCCTGCATGTGGCGAGCATATTTTTTTATAGCCCGCAGCACGCTTTTATCTTGATAATCTGTTATCGCCGTTCCATTTCTTTTAATAATGGCAGCTTTTTCGTAGGCGATTTGGGTGAGCGTATTGCCTAAAAAATTTTGATGGTCGTAATCTATGGTAGTAATTACACTTAATAATGGATTTTTTATAACATTGCTGGCATCCAGCCGTCCGCCAAGTCCAACCTCAAGAAGAGTAAAATCGGCAGATTTTTCGTAAAATGCTACAAAAGCGATTGCGGCTGTAAGTTCAAATACACTAAGAGTTTCGTAGCCCTCTATTTTAGAAAGTCTAC
>JAISPM010000117.1 GCA_031274895.1 Alphaproteobacteria bacterium | reverse complement strand
GTGGAGATTACTAATGTCTAGGATTGCCAGATGTTAGAATTAATTATCAGTTTTTTGGTTTTATGTTTCCTTGAAATTGTTTTAGGGGTGGATAATCTTGTTTTTATAGCCATTGTGGCGAATAAGGTAAGGGCAGAAATTCGCCATCGTGTGCGAATTTTCGGGTTATTACTATCTTTAGTTTTAAGATTGGTTATGCTGTTTTTTATCGCTCTGCTTTTAGCGTTAAAAGCTACAGTATTTTCCATTTATACCTTAGATTTTTCCATTAAAGATTTAATTATGATAGCGGGCGGCTTGTTTTTAATAATTAAAGGCGGTATGGAAATTTATGAGCAGGTTTTCGTGTCTGATAAACATGCCTTAAAAGAAGGCGGTAGCTTAGTGCTATCGGCTCCTATGGCGATTGTGCAAATAGTTATTATAGATTTTGTATTCTCGTTGGATTCCCTAATTACCGCCATCGGGCTAACTACTCACTACCTGACCATCGCTGCTGCCATCAGCGTTTCTATAATTTTTATGATTATTTTTGCACCCAAGGTAGGCTACTTTATTGAAACCTATCCCAGCCTTAAACTGTTAGCGGTTATGCTAATATTTTTAATCGGCTTTGTTTTGGTGTTTGATGGATTTGCAATTCATATTGATAAATCGTATATCTACTTCGCCATCGGCTTTTCTTTAGTGGTGGAAGTTTTGAATATTATTATGAAGAGGAATAAAAGCAAATAAAAAAAATCCCCTTCGCGGGCGAAGGGGTGCCTCCGTAGGAGGTGGGGCAGTGGAAATAAAGTTTAATTAGTTTTTAGCTTCAGTTTTTTCTTCGGCTTTAGCTTCTTTTTTTTCTTTTTTGGTTTTTTTAGACTTTTTAGCTTTCTTTTCTTTAGTGTCTTTTTTTTCTACTTTTTTCTCAGTTTTTTGGGTGTCTGTAGCTTTAGAAGCCGCAGGTTCATTTGCAAAAGCATTACCTGATAACAATCCGATTACTAAGGCTAATACTAGAAATTTTAATTTACTCATTTTTTATACTCCTTTTAATTATTATTATATAAATCTCGCCCTAGGATTGTCTAAGGCGAGAAATATTCTTAGTGCATCATAGGCAGTTTGCTGAAAATTTTAGCTAAAATCTGTCTGTCTTTAGTATTTAACTCTTTCATGAGGGATACTGATGCGTCAGTTTTTTGACTCATAGACTTAATTACTATAGCATTAATTTTTTCATTAGTTGCTCTGAAGGCTTTTTCGTCAAAAGTTGCAGCCGACATAATTTTTTCTAACTCTTCCGCCAAAGGTTTAATTTCTTTTTCCATAGCTTCCAATCCTGCTTTGGCAGTATTGAAAGATTTTTCAATAGCTGCTAAACCTTCCTTAGAGCCACCTTCTTTAGTGAAAGTTTTTTGCAGATGTTCAAAAAATTCACCGGCTCTATCTCTTCCTTCTTCAGCGTGAACTACACCAAGGGTAAAAAATAAAACTGCTAAAATACTAAGAAAACTTTTTAGTTTAATCATATTGCTAACTCCATTATTGTTGTTAATATAGCATTAATAGTATATCATATATAGTGTTAATAAAAAACTAAAATTATGATTTTAACTAAATACGGATTAAGCAGTTTTTTCACCGAAAATCTCACTAATGAAGATAGGGATAACCTTGGCAAAGTAATTGCTGTGCATAAAAAAAGTTTTCGGGTAATTTTGAATGACGGCAGTGAAATTAATGCCATTGCCAAGGGTAGTTTACTGCATTATAAGTCTAAAAATACAAGGGAGCTGCCTAAGCTGGGCGATTTTGTGGTGTTAAATTCTATTGCAGAAACAAACGCTTTCATCAAATGTATTCTGCCGCGGAAAAACGAGTTGCAAAGGAAGTTGGTTGGGAAAGATGAAAATCAAATAATCGCCACCAATATAGATTACGCTTTTATTACCATCTCGGCGGATATGCAGTTTAACATCAGAAAAATAGAGCGAATAGTGTTGGCAGCTGAAGATTCTAACATTGAACCAATTATTATTATTACTAAAGCCGATTTAGCGCAAAATATTTCGCAGGAAATAAGCCTGTTACAGGATAGGTTTGGTAGTGTGCAGATTATAGCCACGTCCATGGCTGAGATTGCCAGCGTGCAACCCTTGAAAGATTTACTGCAAAACAATAAAGTAGCTGCATTCATTGGCAGTTCGGGCAGTGGAAAATCTACCCTTACCAATATGCTGCTGGGTGCAGACTTGCAGAAAACGCTGTCGGTGGGCGATACCGATAGAGGACAGCATACTACCACTCATCGTGAAATGTTTTTGCTGCCTAGTGGCGGTTGTATTATAGATAATCCGGGGATTAAAGAGTTTGCTTTGTGGCTTGAGAATAATGATTCTATAGATAATACTTTTGCCGATATAGCGGAGTTAGCGCGGAGGTGTAAGTTTCGTGATTGCACTCATACGAGCGAGCCGAGTTGTGCGGTTATTAAGGCGGTGGCAGAGGGCAGACTATCTGCAGACAGATACCATAATTTTTTAAAGATTCAAGCGGAAGAAGAAGATATTAGCTTGGCGAAGCTGAAGCATGAGCGGAAGGAATCTAAAAAGGCTATTAGTAAAGAGTTGAAGAGCATTAAAAAATATAAAAACAAGGAGCAGGGATAACTCTGCCCCTTGCTTACCCAATAGTTTTATAACTTGTTTTGGAGGGTAGTTAATAATTTAATTGCTATAAAACTATTTTGACCTAGTGGTTGTTATATGCTCTCGACTTCATATAACAATCACTTGGTGAGCAAAGCATAGCATATCGCAGGGGGGGGGTAGTCAATTTGATTATGAAATATTAGCATAAAATTGCGTGAAAAGTCTAAAAACCCGAGGGCAAAGACCGCTTAAAACCTTAATGACACCATCCTACCTGTGGAGAAATCTAGAAATGTCATAATGCGGTTTTAAGCGGTATTTGCCCTCGGGTTTTTAGCAAACTTTTTCCCTTTTCCCCACCACAATTTAATTAAATGGTAAAAGCCAAAGTCTCTCTCTTTTTACTGCATTATGACATCACTAGGATTTTCCACAAGTAGGAGTGTGTCATTGCAGTAAAAAGAGAGAGACTTTGGCTGAAGAATCTACTTCAATCTTGATTCAACATATTCCCAGTTAATTAAATTCTCAAACCATGCTTTTAGGAAATCTGCTCTACGGTTTCTGTAGTCTATGTAATAAGAATGTTCCCAAACATCGCAACCAAGGATTGGAGTTTTACCTGCAATTAATGGATTCTCTGCATTCGGGCATTTGATAATTTCTAATTTATCGCCATTTTGTGCTAACCAAACCCAGCCACTGCCGAACACGCCAAGCCCTGCCGCAATTATTTGTTCTTTAAATTTATCTACTGAGCCAAAACTTTCTGTTAAAACTTTTTCAATTTTAGGAGTTAGTTTTCCGCCTTTGGAGGTCATGGAATTCCAAAACTCAATATGATTATAATGTTGTGCGGCATTGTTGAAAATCGGTGCGTCTTTTCCATAGGATTCTTTCACGATTTCTTCCAAAGATTTTCCTTTAAGGGCGTTATTTTCCAACAAATTATTAAGGTTATTCACATAAGTTTGATGATGTTTACCGTAGTGATACTCTAAAGTTTCTTGCGACATAAACGGAGCTAAGGCATCTAGTGCATAATTAAGTTTGTTTAATTCAAAAGACATTTCATTCATCCTGTGCTATAATTGATACAAAATTGATATAAGTCAATTATAGAATATTTTTTTAAATTAGCAAGGTATTAAAATATTATGGAATTTGATAATAAGTATTTAATAGCGCAGCTTTGCGATAACAAAACCCTAGATGATTTTAAGGTGTTGCTGGATTTTTACAGATACTTATCCAATTTACTTTATAAAACTAAAGATTACAATCTGTATCAAATAAAACTGCAATGGCTGTTGGATACGCTGTTTACGGATGGCGATAATGGTGCTGTTGAAGTAGATAAATTTAAGATTCTTACACAAAAGTATGCGCTCTCCAAGGCAGATATTATTAAAATGATAGAAGCTAAAACCATTGATATGGATAATTTTCCCTTTAGTGGCGTGGATTCTTTACTGAATTATATTGAAAGCACGGATGGCGTTTTTTGGAATCTGTATGGGAGAATTTTATTTGGCGATTCGCTCTTGGAGGATGAAAAGGCTAAAATTACCAACATGGCAAAAGCCTTTGGAATCATGGAGTCGCTTCGTTTCGCAGAGTTTAAGAAATCCCGCGGTGTGTATGTGTTGCTGTTTTCCTCGGCTGATGCGAACAGGGCGGTGGAGGCGGAAAAGGAGAATGTTAAGAATTTGCTTAGCTTGGCAAAAGGGTTTATTAAAGAATCCTCTAAAAAGGGTGGTCGTTTGCGGAGGTTATTACTATTAAATTACATCAGCGCAGATTTCTTTAAAAATCTGGAAAAGGTAGATTTTAAAATTGATAATCCATCTGTAAATAACATAAGCAAGTTAACTTATTTTAAAATTATTTT
>JAISPM010000100.1 GCA_031274895.1 Alphaproteobacteria bacterium | reverse complement strand
AATAACACAGGTGGCTAATTCGCCGCCGCTTAAAATATAATCACCAATGGATATTTCCAATGGTTGATATTTTTCTATAATACGTTCATCAATACCCTCAAAATGTCCACAGAGAAAGGTTAACCCTTGGGATTCGCTGACACTTAAACTACCGGCAATATCTTGATTAAAAACAGCTCCCCTTGGAGATGGATAGATTAAATTTTTTGATGCTCCCTGAGAAAAGGCAAATTCAATGGCTTCCCCTAAAACATCCGGCTTTAAAAGTAGTCCACGCCCGCCACCAAATACTTTATCGTCAACTTTTTTATATTTATCAAAAGCGAAATCTCTAATGTTAATTATCTCTAAAGACCATAAGGATTTGGATAAAGCTCTGCCAATCACGCCTAATTGTAAAACATTAAAATATTCGGGATACAGGGTTAAAATGGTGATTTTAAAGGGATTATTCATTATTATATCTCTGCGAAGCAAGCGTCTGCGACTACCGTCCTACGACGGTATGACGGAGGTGTAATTAACAGCATTAATTTGAATATATCCTTCACTAACTGCCACAAGCGGAACATTTTCTTTAGTAAACATGATGTTTTCAGTGGAGCCATCCGCCCGTTTGATTTCTAAAAAATCGCCTGCACCGTAGTTATTAACAGCAATAACTTTGCCGATTTTTTCACTGGAGGAATCTAATACATTTAAGCCAATTAAATCTACATAGTAGAATTCTTCTTCCTCGGCTGCAGGAAGATTTTCACGGGCAGTGAGCAGTGATAATCCAACTAATTCTTGGGCTTGCTCAATGCTATCAATTCCAAGAATCTTTACAATTACAAGATTACCTTGAATATAACCACTAATTATTTTTAAAGGGATATTTTTATCGGTAAAAACTGCAAAATCAAGAAGCGAAAGAGGATTCTCTGTAAAAGATTTTAGTTTAAGTTCTCCCTTTAGTCCTTTTGTGGCTATAATTTGAGCTAAAAGGACCGGAGGAGAGTTCTTATTTGTATTAGAATTTTTCACTAACTATTCAGCTGCAGGAGTTTCTTCAGCCGGTTTAGATTCCGCTGCTGCTTTAGCCTCAGCTACAGCTTTCAATCTTTCTTGAGCTTTAGCTTTTGGTGTAGATTTTTTATTTTGTGCATCGTAAGATTTTGCTTCAAGAATACCAAATTTTGCAAAAATTTTGTGAACTCTATCGGTAGGAACGGCACCGTTGCCTAACCAATATTTAATTCTATCATTTTCTAAAATGTATTTTTTATCACCATCAACCATAGGATTATATTTACCAACGGTTTCAATGTATTTACCGTCTCTCGGCGCACGACTGTCCGCTGCTACAATATGATAGTAAGGATTTTTTTTCGCTCCCCAACGAGCTAAACGAAGTTTAACAGCCATTAATTATATTACTCCTAAAATGTAAAACTGCAATACTAGTAAATATTAGATTAAAAAACAAAATAAGCAACTAAATAATTTTATTTTTTTATATTTCGTCATACCGGCGAAAGCCGGTATCCATTAAATAACCCTGCAAATGGATGCCGCTGTCTACGCACGGCATGACGAGGTAGGCTTATTTTTTAAAAGAATTAGGATTAATTCCCAGTCCTTTAAAAAGTTCCATGGGATTTTTCACGCCCTTAAATTTCTTAAACATCTTAGACATGCCCTCAAACTGCTTCAACAAAACATTAATATCTTGCAAGGTGGTGCCTGAGCCTGCCGCTATACGTTTTTTTCTTGAAAAATTAAGAATATCTGGCTTTTGACGCTCTCTGGGCGTCATGGAATCAATAATTGCCACGTGCTTTTTAAAAACACTTTCATCAACGCCGTTTTTAATTTTATCGGTTAAGCTAGACAATCCCGGAATCATGGACATAATGCTCCCCGCTCCGCCCATTTTTTTCATAGAAAGCAACTGTTTTTTAAGGTCATCCATGGAGAATTGCCCTTTCAGCAGTTTTTCCTCCATTTTGGCGTCTTCTTCGTCTTGAATTTCCTCAAAATTCTCAATGAGTGAAATTATATCACCTTGGTCAAGCACTCTATCCACAATACGTTTAGGAATAAAAGCCTCTAAATCAGCAATCTTCTCACCCACGCCCATAAATTTAATCGGCACTTGTGTAATAAACTTGGCAGATAAAATTGCACCACCACGGCTATCGGCATCAGCTTTAGATACCACAAGTCCGCTCAGCGGCACACGCTCAGAGAATTTTTTTGCTACGTCAAAAGAAATTTGCCCTGCCATGGAATCCATTACCAACAAAACTTCACGCGTCCGCGTTAGCTCATATACTGATTGCATTTCACTCATAAGCTCTTCATCTATGGACAGCCGACCCGCCGTATCTAAAATTACCACATCGTAAAAATTTTTGGTGGCAAAGGTTTTGGCATCTGCAATAATTTTTTTAAGATTTTTCTCAGTGTATTCAAAAAAATCTAAACCATTATCTTTTGCCAGCGTTTGCAATTGTTCGTAAGCTGCCGGACGGTTTAAATCTAACCCAACCAATAAAACTTTTTTATTCTGTTTATTTTTTAAATTATACGCAATTTTGGCAGCAGTGGTGGTTTTACCTGTCCCTTGCAAGCCAACCATCATGGTAAAGGTTGTAGGATTGGTGTAAAGCTGTAGCTCTTCCGCAGGAAAATCCAAAAGGGCATAAAGATGGTCATAAACCGACTTTAAAATCACCTGTTTTGGCGAAATACTACGGTAAATTTCTTTGCCCAGTAGGTCAGCTTTAATTTTTGGAATTAAATCGCGGATAACTTCCAAGCTAACATCAGCTTCCAGCAGCACAAGGCGGATTTCCCGCAGCACGCCATCTAAATCTTTTTCTTCAATGGAAGCCTTTTTGCCGATAAAATTAAACACATCTTTAAAGCGACTGGATAAACTATTAAACATATTTCTTATAATTTGTTATATAATATTTATACAATATATTACAGGCGATTAGTATGACTTACAAGAAAATTCCTTTTTTTAAAATGACCGCCCTCGGCAACGATTTTATTTTTTTAGATAAAAAATATTTTTTTGATGTGCGAAATCACGTGAAATTAATGTGCGATAGAAAATACGGTATAGGATGCGACCAACTGCTGGTGTATGTGGAAGATATTACAACTAAAACAGTCCACCTAGATATTATTAATAACGATGGTAGCGTGGCTGAAGTTTGCGGTAATGGCTTTCGTTGTGCGGGTGATTATTTCTGCAGTAAAAACGGCTGGGATTCTATGGAAATTATTGCGAGTGGTAAGACCTACCACGTGGAATATAAAGAGGGTGTTTCGTATGTAAATATGGGTAAGCCTTTGCTTAAAACAATCACGATAGTGGATGTAGACTTAAAACATTATGGAAATTGCACTTATGTCAATGTGGGCAATCCGCATGTGGTGCTTTTGGGCGAGCATATTGAGAGAGCAGATGTTTTAGAATTAGGAAAAATTATTGAAAATCATAAAATGTTTCCTAAAAAAACTAATGTAAATTTTGCACGGGTTATTAACAGGAAAAATGTAGAGATTGAAACATGGGAGCGGGGCATTGGTTATAGCGAATCCTGCGGTAGCGGCGCAACTGCCACCGCCGCCGCTTTATTTAATTTAGGCTTAATAGATAGAGTTGCCAAAATTGGTGGATTGAATGTATCTATAGTTGAGAGCGATATAATTATCAGTGGCAAAACTTTGTTTATTTTTGATGGAATATATACTATATAATATAAGTCTATATTAAATTATTAAATTACATGAAAGAAGAAAATAACAACAATCAAGTTTTTGCGCTGGGCTGTCGCCTGAATACTTTTGAAAGCGAAATTATTAAAGAGCAAGCAAAAAAAGCCGGGATTTCTAACACAATTTTTGTGAATTCTTGCACGGTAACGCAGGAAGCGCATAAGCAATCTATGCAGCTGGTGCGCAAACTTAAGCGAGAAAACCCTAATATGGATATTGTGGTAACCGGTTGCGGTGCGCAAATAGATCCGCAGGGTTTTGCCAATATGAATGAGGTTTCTAAGGTTATTGGCAATAAGGATAAATTTTCGCAGGAGGCTATGCGGTCAAATGAAAAAATTATTTTAGGAGACCTGAGTGAAGCAGCAGATTTAGAAATTCCGCAGATACAAGGGTTTGAGAATAGAACACGGGCATTTATTCAAATACAGCAAGGTTGCGACCATCGTTGCACTTTTTGTATTATTGCCACGGCGCGCGGAAAGTCGCAATCTTTACCTTCCGCACAGATTATCGCGCAAATAAAGCAAGCAGTTGATTTTAAGCATAAAGATGTTGTGTTGACGGGTGTGGATATTTCTTCTTGGACTGAAAGTGGTGCAAGTATCGGCTTATTGTGTAAAAAAATCCTCAGAGAGGTTCCTAATTTACCAAGACTACGCCTTAGCTCGTTGGATCCTGCAGTTGTGGATTCTCATATTTTAGACTTGACGAAAAACGAACCGCGCTTTATGCCGCACATTCATTTAAGTCTGCAAGCCATGAATAATAATGTGCTAAAAAACATGGGCAGAAGGCACAGCAGGGAAAGTGCTATGGAGTGGATTAATGAGTTGAGAAATGCCAATCCAAATGTTGCCATCGGAGCCGATATGATATGCGGATTCCCTCGGGAAACCGACGAGCAATTCCAAGACACCTATGATACCATCAAGGTTTTAAAGATTCCGTTTCTGCATGTGTTTCCTTATTCTTCACGGGTAGGCACCGTGGCAGAAAAAATGCGACAAATTCCTGTTGAGCTTAGAAAGCAACGGGCGAAGGCATTATCTGCCTTGGGTTCAGCTCTTAAGGCAGATTTTTTTGCAGCTAAACTTGGGAAGCTAGAGGAAGTATTGGTAGAGGCAAATAACATGGGCTATACCAAGGATTATTCCTTAGTAAAAATTAATGGCGATGCGCCACGTGGCAAGCTGCTACAAGTTAAAATCACAGGGTTTACTGCCCAAAATTTAACAGGAGAACAATAACATGTTCGGTTTTTTTGAAAAAAAACAAGTTTTAGATGATAATCTTCTAATGCAAATTGAAGAAGATTTAATTCTTGCTGATTTAGGCGTGGAAATTACGCAAAATATTTTGGCGACTCTTAAAAAAACTAAACTTAATGCGGAACTTAGTTTGCAAGAGCTTAAAGAAATTGTAATTAATATTTTGTATGATAGTGTCGCCGCTTTTTATAAAGAAGACCAAATGTTTATCAACAGCACACCCTTTATAATTCTTGTGTCAGGCACCAACGGCAGCGGTAAAACCACCTCCATTGCGAAATTGGCAAAATATTATAAAAATCTCGGACTGAAAGTTTTGCTTGCTCCTTGTGATACTTTTCGGGCAGGAGCCACAAGACAACTCAAAATGTGGAGTGAAAAAATTGGTGTGGATATTTTCATTGATGAAAATATTAAAGACCCTGCCGCAGTAGCTTATAAATCGGTAGAATTGGCTTTAAATAATAATTATGAAATTTTAATTGTAGATACGGCGGGTCGGTTAGATACCAACGCTAACCTCATGAGTGAGCTTAAAAAAATTGAAACCACCATTAAAAAATTGGCTCCATTGGCGCCAAACCAAAGTATTTTGGTGTTAGATGGCACCATCGGGCAAACCGCACTCAATCAAGCCCAAGCCTTTGCTAAAATTATCAACATCACAGGGCTGCTTATGACTAAGGTCGATTCACAGGCTCGTGGTGGTATTTTAATTAATCTTACAAAAACCCTGCAAATTCCTGTGTATTTTTTAGGCGTGGGCGAAGGCGCAGACGATTTGCGAGAGTTCAATTTAAAGCAATATATTGAGAATTTACTGGGTTAGCATTATTTTACAGAAAAACTTGCCATAACATTTCCTTCTCCTAAAGCTCTTGCTAAGCCTGTGGTATTTTCTATTCTGCCAATTCTGGTATAATAATATGAAGACTTAAAGGTTTCATAAAAAATTACAATATATTTTGAATCATATAACATCACATCTCCGGCTTTAATTATATCTGGAAAATAATCGTTTGATGGTAAACTGTTAGGAAATTTATAGTATTTTTCATGTGCCATCGCACTCATCTTTAACTGTAAAGGCAGCATATTTATTAAGGTTTCAGTGGTAGGATTATTTTCAAGAATCACATTGAATTCTTGATTATTTACTTGTATTTTCATGATACTCTCTCCATAAACATTTGATATTATACTTACTAAAACAAACAACAAAATTAAATATTTTTTCATGATTTTGATATTTTAAGATGACTATTTTACAATATCAAATACTTATATTAAATAACTATCCATGCTTGAAAAACATAGATAAAAATGCTACTTTAATAAAAAAGGAATAAATATATGGAATTTAGAGTATTACGCTATTTTTTAGCCGTAGCCAAAGAAAAAAGTATCACAGCCGCATCGCAAACTCTTAACCTTACCCAACCCACTCTATCGCGACAACTTATGGAGTTAGAGGAAGAAATTGGCAAGAAATTATTTGTTAGGAGTAATCGCAAAATAACTTTAACCGAAGAAGGCTTGATTCTTCAAAAAAGAGCTGAAGAAATTTTAGAGCTATTAGAGAAAACCAAGTCTGAGGTTAGTATCCCCAGTGAAGAAATTTCAGGCGAAATTCATATTGGTTGTGCCGAAACTCGTGGTATTAATTTTATAGCAAAAATCATTGCTAAAATGCAAAAAGATTATCCTCAAGTTTGCTTCCGCTTTTTTAGTGGCAATGCTGAAGAGGTTGCCGATAAACTTAATAAAGGTCTATTAGATTTTGGCATTATAGTAGGAAATGCCGATATTAGTAAATACGAATGTTTAAACTTACCATGGCGCGATACTTGGGGACTATTAATGCCAAAAAACGCTCTCCTTGCCACCAAAGATAGCATTGAACAAAAAGATATTTTTCATATTCCTTTAATTGTTTCAGCGCAAACTTTAAATGGCAATAATATCCTCAGTTGGTTTGGAAATTCTTATAACAAATTAAATATCGTCGCCACTTATAATCTCCTTTTTAATGCCTCAATTTTAGTAGAAGAAGGTGTAGGTTATGCTTTATGTTTAGATAAAATTGTTTCTGTCGATAGTTTATGCTTTAAGCCACTTAGTCCTACCTTAAATATTGAATTAAATTTTATTTGGAAAAAATATCAAGTTTTTTCTAAAGCGGCAAACTTATTTTTAAGCTATATCCAGCAAGAGTTAGACTTATAACATATCAATGCTTTTTAGGTATCAATATCTATTTAATATAAGTATTTGTTATCGTTAAAGAATCCTCCTATATTAAATTCGTAAATCAAATTAAGAGGAAAAAAACATGATTACAAAAACTTTAAAATACTTAGGTATCGCTGCAACATTTTCTAGTAGCATAGCAACTACAACTTTATCTGCTGAGAAGCTATCGCCAGATAATTTTTATAAAAGTGATTTGCTTACAGTGCGTGAAGTAAGTTTTAAAAATCAATACAATATGAAAATGGTTGGCAATCTTTACATTCCTAAAAATATTAAAGCAGGACAAAAACTATCCGCAATAGTGATAGGACATCCAATGGGAGCGGTTAAAGAACAAAGTGCAAATCTTTATGCGCAAAAAATGGCAGAAAAAGGGTTTATTACCTTATCGGTAGATACTGCGTTTTGGGGTGGTAGTGAGGGAAATCCTCGTAATGCAGTCAGCGTAGATATTTATGTGGAAACTTTCAATGCAGCGGTAGATTTCTTAGGAACATTGTCGCAAGTTAATAAAAACAACATTGGAGCAATTGGTATTTGTGGTAGTGGTGGATTTGTTATCGCTGCTGCAAAAATTGATCCT
This sequence comes from Alphaproteobacteria bacterium, assembly GCA_031274895.1. Taxonomy (GTDB): domain Bacteria; phylum Pseudomonadota; class Alphaproteobacteria; order WRAU01; family Hepatincolaceae; genus WRAU01. The sequence goes on along the minus strand of JAISPM010000100.1, from coordinate 9,909 downwards.
CGCATTAAAGCCATAGCTACGGTAAGTATGTACGATATGGGCGATGTTAGTCGGCATGGCTTAAATAACTCTTTAACCTTAGAACAACGCAACCAAATTATTGCTGAAGCTACGGCGCAAAGAGAAATAGAGTTTAGTGGTGGCGCGACTAAATATTCAATTGTTGGAACTCCATCAACTGTGGATGAAAACTCTGACCCGATTGCTCAAGAATTCTATGCTTTCTATAGAACTCCAAGAGGACAGTTTATACCCAAAGGGGCTACCTTAGAAACTACTACTCATCCAACCCTTAGTAGTGTAGTGAAATTTATGAACTTTTATCCGTTTAACGATATTGAAACTATTTCACCGCGTCCGATTTTGTTTATTGCCGGTGAAAACGCCCATTCAATTGAATTTAGTTTAAAAGCCTATAAATTAGCAGGTGCTAGCAAAGAACTTTACATTGTAAAAAATGCCGGACATGTGGATTTATACGATGACTTAAGGTTTATTCCCTTTGATAAATTAGGAGAATTTTTCAAAAAACATTTATCATAAAATTTAAAGGAAAAAATTATGTTTAAAAAATTTTTAATAATTGGATTTTTAATATTATTTACAACAAACATCTCACAAGGAGAAATCATGACTAATGCACTAAATCAAAAAGAACAAGACATTGCTATCATAGCTGGATTAACCGCTAATGGTAATATCAACCAACTAAAACTTGCTTTTAATACAGGACTAGACAACGGCTTAAGTATTAATGAAATTCAAGAAGTTTTGATTCAAATGTATGCTTATGCTGGTTTTCCAAGAAGCCTTAATGGATTATCGGCTTTTATGGAAGTATTAAATGAAAGACAAGCTAGGGGAATTAACGATACACTGGGAGAATCTGGAAAATCTTTATCTAGTGAAATCAACAAAAAAGATTACGGCAACAAAGTACAAATTGAACTAACTGGGGCGGAAGTTAAAGGTGGCTTGATGGAGTTTTCTCCAACCATTGATAGCTTTTTAAAAGAACATTTATTTGCAGATATTTTTGGTAGAGGAGTATTAACTTACAGAGTCCGTGAAATTGCCACCATAGCAGCACTTGCCAGCATGGGCGGCGTGGAATCACAATTACAAGCTCACATAAATATTGGTAAACATATTGGGATTACAGATGCAGAAATTAAAGAAATGCTTAATATTGCTAGCAATAATATGGATACAATTTTTGCCAAAGGTGAACCAAATCCGTATGGTAAATTTTTCACAGGAAAATCTTATCTTAGTATGTTGAGCGCGAAAGATGATATATGGAATGCACCTATTGGTAATGTTACATTTGAGTCGGCAGCTCGCACCAACTGGCATTCTCATAGTGGTGGGCAAATTTTATTGGTAACTGCAGGACACGGGTATTATCAAGAAAAAAACCAACCTGCCAGAAAATTACAAAAAGGTGATGTTGTGCGCATTGCTCCTAATGTGGTGCATTGGCATGGCGCAGCTCCTAATAGTTGGTTTACGCATATTTCTATTGAAACAAATGGTGCTAATAATCAAGGAACTTGGTTAGAACCTGTTGGTAATGAGCAATATAATCAAGCTACAAAATAAATTAACAAACTCCCCTAAGTGTTATTTTATGCTTAGGGGATTTATTATAACTATAAGAATCTTTAGGAATCCTATAATCATTGACAAATAGTTTTAACAACGCTAGGATAGGATTATGAAGAACAAATTTGATAATACTACAGCATGTTGATACAAATAAGTAATGCCTACAAGGCTTTTAGCGGGAAGCTGCTGTTTCAAAATGTTAGCTTTAATATTGACGATAGAGATAAAATTGGGTTAATCGGCATCAACGGTGCAGGAAAATCTACACTTATTAAAATATTAATGGGTCTTGAGGAGCTTGATGTTAATCCCAATACGCGCACGGTAGGAAACATTAACAAAAATAGCGATGTGAGGGTGGGTTATTTATCGCAGCACTCTAACTTGAATCCTGATAATACTATTTTGCAAGAATTGGCGCCGTTGGTAGATGTAAGTGAGGAGTATAAAATCCATATTGCCTTAGGCGAAGTTGGGCTTGAGGAGATTCTTTGGCATAATCAAATATCCACTTTATCAGGCGGTCAGCAAACCAAGGTATCTTTATGTAAAATTTTGTTAGAAGAACCTAGTTTATTAATATTAGATGAGCCAACCAATCATTTAGACTTAGAGGCGATTGAATGGCTGGAATCCTTCTTAAAAAATTACAAAAAAGCCTTTTTGTTAATATCGCATGATAAATACTTTTTAGATAACACGGTCAGCCGAATTTTTGAAATTGAAGGTAATACGCTTAAGGCTTACAAGGGTAATTACAGCGATTTTGTTATTCAGAAAGAAATTTTCCTCAGTGGAGCCTTAAAGCAGTTTACGCAGGAACAGGAGCAGATTAAAAAGCTGGAAGAGTTTGTGTTAAAGTATAAGGCTGGGCAAAAAAGCAAGCAAGCTCGAGGCAGGCAAAAGTTTTTAGATAGAATGGAAAAGGCTGATAATCCGATTATCAAAAACAAAACCATGCGCCTGCAGTTTATTGCCGGAGAAGCCAGCACGAAAAAAGTTGTGGAAATTAAAGGCTTAGCAAAAAGTTTCGGCGATAATTTATTGTTTAAAAATTTTAATTTGACTTTAGAAAAAGGCGATAGAATTGCGCTGATTGGTCGCAACGGCATTGGAAAATCTACCATTTTGCGGATTATTAATAATTTAGAGGCAGCAGATAGTGGCGAGGTAAGTTTTGGTGAAAAGTTGAAAATCGGCTATTTTGACCAACATCATGCAGGGTTATATTTAGAAAACACGGCACTTGAAGAAATTATTAATAATTTTGATGTCAGCGAAGAGGCTGCACGCGGGCTGCTGGGGCAAATGCTTTTTTCGCAGGATGATGTATTTAAAAAGGTGAAGGCTTTAAGCGGAGGCGAACGGGCGCGCATTTCTTTATTAAAATTAATTTTGCAAAAACCGAACTTTTTAATCCTAGATGAACCAACCAACCATTTAGATATTTATTCTCGTGAAATTTTAGAAGAGGCGTTTGATGGCTTTGAGGGAACTATTTTAGCAGTTTCCCACGACAGGTCTTTTTTAGCAAATGTTGTTGATAAAATTTGTGTGATTGATAGGCTTAGCGCAAAACTTTTTGATGGGTCGTATGATGAATATGTGGAGCAAAGAGATAGTGCTATTGTGGTTAAAGGTTCTGCTAAAAAGGAAGTGAAACCAAGCAATGAAAGTTTTTTATTACAAAAAGAAAAATCTAACCTTGAAAAAAGCCTGCAAAAATTAGATAAGGAAGAAAAGGCTTTGCAAGCTCAATTAGAAAAAGCCGGAGCAGCCAATAATTTAGCGGAATTGGTGGATTTACAGTCTAAAATAGAAGATGTAAATGCCAAAATGCTACAGGTTCTTGAGGAAATTGATAATATTGAGCAGAAGATAGGATAACATAATCAAATAAAACAAAGATATATCTGTTTTAACCTCAATGACATGCTCCTACCTGTGGAAAAACCTAGGAATGTCATAATTCAGTTAAAACAGATATATCTTTGTTTTATTTGATTATTTCTGAATGGGTGTAGTGGTTTAAATTGACAATATAGTTAAATTATTTCATAATTAATTGTGGGCTTCACAACCCATTTTACGATGACGACGGATAGCCATTCCGTAATATATGGCTCTCATATATTATATATGGGCGGGAGAGAGAGAATACAATACCTAGCAATAGGGAATAATCTCGCTCTCCTCGTTGTCGTAGAGTTGTGAATCTCCCGCCCTGTGTATAATAGAATGAGGTAATCTGTAAATAATTCCACATAAAATAAATGGTGTCCACTTTAACATAATAATGTTGCGAATCTTATACAAATAATGCGGTTGCAAAGACCAATTTTTGTAGTAGAAAAACTTACCTAAAATTGTATTTTCAAGGCTTTTTTGACTATACCAGATTAGTTGTATAATATATCCACATATGATATTTTATGTGGAGAATATTCTTGCAAATATTTTTGATGTTGGTTTTTGTTATTATAATTTCTTCTAATCTTCTTAAAGCCGATTGCACTCAATATTCTGCAGCTTCTCCTAACATAGAATGCAATGCCGATAATACTACATCTTACCTTAACAGTTTTAATGCCACGACTGATGCCATCAATATAATTCCGACCTATCCTAATGGCAATTTTTATACCACCATAATTATTACTGGAATTAATATCAATACTCCAACTAATACCTTAAACCTTGGCACACAGGGCGGCGCAAGGGTTGATATGGAAATAACCACTTTTAATAAAAAAGTTGCCGAGCAAACCATTAATATTTATGGATTGTCGCAACTATCCATTAAGAAAATCCAAGGCACTTCAGGAGATTTAACCATTAACGGTGAAAATAAAAATTCTATCACTGTAGAAAATATCGCAATAGATGGTAATTTATACTTAAACAATGCCACAGCGACATTAAGCGAATTAAATATTCCAAATCTTTATATAAATAATTCTGAAACGACCATAGAAACTTTAAGTGTTGGTAATGTATCACTGAATGATTCTAACCTTTCTATAACAAATTCAGGCAATATTGACTCCATCAGCGGCAGTGGTAATACTTACTTTAGTGGAGATTCAAAAATTAATGTTGGTGAAATTAATATCAATGGTGAAGTTGTGCTGAAAGATAATACGAATGTGATGTTAGCAGGAAGTTTAAGTGCAGAAAGTTTAACTTTAACCAATAATGCTGTGCTGGAAATAAAAAATCAGCTTAATGCTAAAAATTTAAATCTTTCGCCGCAATCTACTTTGCAGGCGGGTTCGGTTATGGTTCATAATGGGCTTGACCTTAAGGAGTCTCTTCTTAAAGTTGATAGTTTTGAAATTTTAGATTTTAACGGCAATGCCACATTGGATATTGCTCTTAATAAACCCATGGAATCGCAAGGTAGCTTAACTACAGGAATTTATGCCATCCACGATATTAATCTTGGCAGCACAAAAATTAATTTAAATTTTCCCGATACTTATAAAATTACTAGGCAAGAATCTGTTGTTTATGAAATTATGTATTCGGAATTAGGTGATATTTTTTATACAGATACTCTTGAAAATACTAATCCGCTATTTAATATGCAATATAATTTGTTTCAAGGTAATGGCACCTCATTAGTTGTGGAAATTACCAGAAAAGCTGGTTATTGTGAGGTTCTAAATTGTGGAGATTCTTTTTCTGCCTATGTTTTAAAGCATTTAGAAGAGGATTCTAAATATGAAAATATTAAGCATCTACGCACTGCCCTTGATAATAGCCCTGCTGATTCTGCGGTTTTAACCCTTAAACCCATCTCAAAAAACATGCTGTTAATGCAGAATTATATAAATAATAGAATTTTGTTAGATGCGCATGATGGTTTGAGTGTGGTGTCATCTGGGGGACGTATTAAAGATAATATTTTTAATACTAATAGTAAAACTCAGGACAACAATGTTTACTATCAACAAAATTTCAGTGATAATTTTTCGCTGGGCTTGGCTGTGAATAAATCAACAATTAGCAATAATTTATACGATGTTGATAACTCGGGAGCCTTGATGTTAGCAGGTTATACTTTAAATTTTGTGGAGTTTACGGCAGGTGGCGGCATTAACAAATACAACACCGCCAAAAGTAATTTTAATGATGATAGTGCAAAGTCTGACACTTTCACCAATAGTTTTATTGCTCGAGCAAAACTTTACCAAGATTACGATTTTAATCGATGGCAAGTGAAACCTAATGTTTCTTATACCGTGCAATATTCTACTATGCAAGGTAGTGCCGAAAAAGGTAGCGGCTTATTATATGAAACGCAAAATAGCAAAGCCGCTATTGGTGATTTTAACTTGGGTGCGGACTTGAATTTTAGTCTTATGCCGCAAGTGTCTTTCTTCGGCGGAGCCTATGTTTCTTATTTAACATATAATGCAGGTAATACCACCGCAAAACCCTTTGAACTGGCAGATGATTATTTAACTTTTAACGATAATAACTATTCTAATTTAGGATACATCATGAATTTTGGTGCATCGTATAAAATTAAAGAAAAGTATGGATTGAGTTTAGCTTATACAGGAATGTTTTATCCTAAGACTGTATCTGTAAATACAGTTTCTGCAACTTTTAAGTATGAGTTTTAATTAAACACCTTTTTTCCACCACATTGGGTTTCTAAATAAAAATTGTAAGCACCCCAAATACCATAAAGGACTTTTATCTTTGTTGCGAACCCTAGTTTTTTACAAAACGATAGTTAGGGTTGTAGCCTAAGATAAAAATCCTTTATGGTATTTGGGGTGCTTGGTAAGCTAGGTTAGAAACCCATACCTCCCATTCCGCCCATGCCACCCATTCCTCCACCTGCAGGCATATCTGGTTTATCACTTGGAATTTCTGCAACCATAGCCTCTGTTGTAATCATAAGGCTGGCGATGGAAGAGGCTCCTTGTAAAGCCACACGGGTAACCTTAACAGGGTCAATAATACCGAAAGCAGTCATATCGCCGAAAGCACCATCTTGAGCGTTATAACCAAAGTTAGTGTCTTTTTGCTCTAACAGTTTACCCACAACGATGGAAGCGTCAGCTCCGGCATTGCTGGCAATTTGACGCAATGGAGTTTCTAAGGCTTTTTTAATAATATCCACGCCTACACGTTGATCATCGTTAGCAACTTTAACCGCATCTAAAGATTTTTTCGCGTATAAAAGTGCTACGCCACCGCCTGCAATAATACCTTCAGCTACTGCTGCTCTTGTGGCATGTAGGGCATCATCCACTCTATCGTGTCTTTCTTTAACTTCAATTTCGGTAGATCCGCCAACTTTAATTACAGCCACGCCGCCTGAAAGTTTTGCTAATCTTTCTTGAAGTTTTTCTTTATCGTAATCGCTGGTTGTGGATTCCATTTGAGCTTTAATTTGATTACATCTGTCTTCAATGAATTTTTTATCACCCACGCCTTCAACTATTGTGGTTTCATCTTTAGAAATGATAATTTTTTTCGCATTTCCAAGCATATCGATTGATGTAGTTTCTAGTTTTAAGCCTAAATCTTCAGAAATTACTTGTCCGCCTGTTAAAATTGCGATGTCTTCCAGCATGGCTTTTCTTCTATCGCCAAAACCCGGAGCTTTTACCGCTGCAATTTTTAAGCCTGCTCTTAATTTATTTACCACTAAAGTAGCTAACGCTTCGCCTTCAATTTCTTCGGCAATAATTAAAAGGGGACGGCTTTGTTGCACCACAGCTTCAAGGATTGGCAACATAGGTTGTAGGTTAGAAAGTTTAGATTCATGGATTAAAATTAATGGATTATCTAATTCCACCAACATTTTTTCAGGATTAGTAACAAAGTATGGCGAAGTATAGCCTCTGTCAAACTGCATACCTTCTACCACTTCCAGCTCACTGGTTAAGCCTTTAGCTTCTTCCACAGTAATAACACCTTCATTACCAACTTTTGCCATAGCTTCGGCAATCATTTTACCAACTTCAGTTTCACCGTTTGCTGAAATGGTTGCGATTTGCTCTATTTCTGCATTGGTAGAAACTTTTTTTGCTCTGGTTTTAAGCTCAGCCACTACGGTTTCAACGGCTAAATCTATACCGCGTTTTAAATCCATTGGATTCATACCCGCTGCTACGGCTTTAATACCTTCTTTAACGATAGATTGTGCCAGAACTGTGGCGGTAGTGGTGCCATCGCCCGCTTCATCATTACTACGGCTGGCAACTTCTTTAACCATTTGCGCGCCCATGTTTTCGAATTTATCTGCCAATTCAATTTCTTTGGCAACGCTTACGCCGTCTTTAGTGATTTTAGGTGCGCCGTAAGATTTTTCTAAAATTACGTTTCTGCCTTTTGGACCTAAGGTAACTTTAACCGCATCGGCTAATACATCCAGCCCTGCAATCATTTTATTTCTAGCTTCAATTCCAAATTTTACTTCTTTAGCCATTTGTTTTTCTCCAATTTAATATTAATTAACCAATAATTCCGTAAACATCACTTTCTTTCATGATTAAATATTCCACGCCGTCTAATTTAATTTCGGTGCCTGAATATTTACCGAATAAAATTTTATTTCCCACAGCCACAGCTAATGGTTTAATTTGTCCGTTTTCTAGGGCAAGTCCACCGCCTACCGCCACGATTTCGCCTTGAATTGGTTTTTCTTGCGCCGAATCGGGAATTAAAATGCCACCGGCAGTTTTTTGTTCTTGTTCTATTCTTTTTACAAGAATTCTGTCATGCAAAGGTTTAAAGTTCATGGTTTCCTCTTATTTAATATTCAACTACATTACATATAGGGGGTAATTTTTTTAAATGCAAGTGCTATTTTTAGAATTTTTATGTTAAACTATAACATATACCTCCGCACGGCATGACACAGGGGGTGTAATTATTATTTTGAGAGATTTTTCGTGAGTTTAAATATTTTTGATGGGTTAAACGATAAGCAACTTGAAGCTGTGCAACAAACCGAAGGAGCCTTGTTGATTTTGGCAGGTGCAGGCACAGGAAAAACCAAGGTTTTAACCAGCAGGATAGTTAATATTTTGAATCAAGGTAAGGCTAATCCCACAGAAATCTTAGCGGTAACATTCACCAATAAGGCGGCTCGTGAAATGATGCACCGTGTGGAAGGTCTACTGGGCTATAATGCCAGCGGTTTTTGGATTGGCACCTTCCATTCTATAGGATTGCGAATTCTGCGCAGGCATTATAACGAAGTGGGACTTAAACCGAGTTTTACAATTTTGGATACAGGCGACTGCGAAAGTGTTCTTAAGCAAATTATGTTGGATAAAAATATTGATACCAAAAAATATCCACCAAAAATGGTGGCAGATAATATTAGCCGCTTGAAGGATAAAAACATTCATCCTGATACGCTGTCGCCTGAGGACAACCGTCGCATTGGTAATATATTTTTACAAGAAATTTATACCACTTATCAAGCGCAGTTGCGGGCATTAAATGCCGTGGATTTTGGCGACTTGTTATTATTATGTATAGATTTATTCCGCCAATATCCTGATGTATTAGCACAGTGGCAAAACCGCTTTAAATACATTATGGTGGACGAATATCAAGATACCAACGCTTTGCAGTATCTGTTTATTAAGGTTTTGGCTCTTAATCATGGTAATATTTGTGCAGTGGGTGATGACGACCAATCCATATATTCTTGGCGTGGTGCAGAAATCGCCAATATTTTACGCTTTGAGCAAGACTTTCCTAATGCCAAAATTATCCGTTTAGAGCAAAATTACCGTTCTACCACACCAATTTTAAAGGTTGCGTCCAGCGTAATTTCGCAAAACTCGCAAAGGCATGAAAAAACTTTGTGGAGCGATAAGGAAAGTGAGCAAAAAGTTAAACTCTATGAGGCATTTAATTCTAAAATGGAGGCGGAGTTTATTGCTACCACCATTGGCGATGTAATTCGTGCCGGCTATAAATATAACCAAGTGGCAATTCTTGTTCGTGCGAGTTTTTTAACCCGCGAAATAGAAGAGCGACTAATGGTTAATGCGGTGCCGTATAAGTTTGTAGGTGGCAGTCGCTTTTATGACAGAATGGAAACCAAGGATATGATTGCCTATTTGCGGCTGTTGTATCAACCATTTGATGATATGGCTTTTTTGCGGATAATTAATACGCCGAAGCGGGGTATTGGCGGAGCCTCATTGGATAAAATTCGCGCTTATGCTCGTAAAGCAGACCTATCGCTATTTAATGCCTCAAAGCAGTTAATGGGTCAAGGTGTAGTCTCTGCCAAAATAGAAAAAGAACTTGATATAT
>JAISPM010000069.1 GCA_031274895.1 Alphaproteobacteria bacterium | reverse complement strand
TATAAAGTTGCAGGTCTAGCTTAGAAGCCTCGCTGATGGTTATTTCTGCATTATTTAAAAATTTATAAAAATGAAATTTAACATTAGAGGCTCCTATGAATTTCAGATTTTTGGGATTACTATAATCGGTTGGCTGAATTGGCGTCAGCGGACTATTTTCATCTTCTTCATCGGTATGTTTTTGTGGTGTGCCAAACTCAACCAACACAGGAGGATTTCCTTGACCGATAGCGTTGTTGCCACAACCACTAAAAATGCCACTACTAAGGGCTTTTTCTTTGCTGTCAGCATCCTCACAACCTGCTTTAAGAGGATGTGGAGCCAGCCAAGTGCCTAGTAAAATTCCACTGAATAAAAATAAAAAACGCAATTTCATTAAAATTAATCTATAAAAAAAAGACTCACAAAAATTATGATTTTGGCTGGGGTGGAAGGATTCGAACCTCCGAATGGCGGGATCAAAACCCGCTGCCTTACCACTTGGCTACACCCCAACAAATATCCAAAGATTAGGATACAAGATAAATTGCTATTACGCAATCAACAAAGAAAATTTAGCAATAAATATTTATAAATGCAAGCAAATTTTTAAACATTAATTCCACTACCCCGTCGGTTTCACCGCCACCCCTTCGCCAGCGAAGGGGAATTTATTGTTAGTTTATGCAGGCATGCCTAAGGCTAAAGTAGGAATTCTCTTGTTCCCGCTGTTAGTTAGGCTTATACGAAAAATTCTTTAACTTAGAAATTGCCTCTTGGTCAATATTATAATACAACGGCTGACCGCCACGCACTAAGGAATACAGCGCAAAATGCTCTAGTGATAATTTATACTGATATATCCAATAATCTGCAGATACGGTTTTAACATAATTACGCGTTTCCCGGTAAGGAATACTTTCAATAAAAAATAAAGGATCTTCCGCATGGCGATGCTTGTCTGCTCGCCATCTGTCCATATTGTAAGAACCGCCGTTAAATCCGCCTAAAACATAAATTATATTACCATCGGTAACCTTAAGCAATTGCTTAACATACTGCTGACCAATCTCAATATTGGCTTTTGGTGAGGTTAGAAGTTGATTTAGCTCATCGCCTAAATCGTATTTTTTAATTACATAATCAGCGGTTCTTGGCATAATTTGCATAAGTCCTGTGGCTCCGGGTCCACTCATGGCTCCGGTATAGAAATTAGATTCCCTGCGCATAATTGCTAACAGTAAGGCAGGATCCAACTCATATCCTGCTTTTAATTCCACAAAGAAAATTGGGTAAGATAAATGCGATAGCCCATAATACATCCCCTGCTGTCCTGCGAATTTTAAACCCAATGCCGGCATAGGGATTTGCTGCGCCATGTAAATTAAGGCATTTAGAGTATTAGTGCCATCAACCTCGTTCATATTATTAATGTCGTAATTGGCTAAGAAAATTAATTCCTGTTCTGCCCAATCCATCAGCCCGAACTGCAACAAAGCTAAAGCTCTTTGAGCATAGGTATTATTTTGTAAAACTAAAACCGATTCCTTAGGAAAATTTAAAAAAGTCCAAGTATAACTTGGGGTAATTCCCAGCTCTTCTGCAGCAATAATTCCATAGAAATTATATATATATTTAGCAGACATCTTTAGAGCTTCGTAATATTCAGCGGTATTGCCAAGTATTAAAGAAACTCGCGCATACCAATAGGCTCCTTTAGATACGGCGTCATCGGTGAGTTTATCGGGCTTCATGAGCTTTTTAAAAGCCTCCGCTGCCTTAGAGTATTCGTGCAAACGATAATAGGCTAAGCCCATGGTGAAACTGGCTTCAGTGAAGGAGTCAGGTTTTCTACGAGTTGCCCTCCTAGCCCAAAAAATGGCTTGGTCGTCATCACCATCTAAAAAGTAAGATTTCGCTAAAGTAGACGAAAAATCGTCATAAGTATCACTATCTAAATTTTTAATGGTGGCAGGGAGCAATAGAATCCTTTTTACATTTAAAGTTTTGCCTTCTTTTAGGTATTTTCTTAAAGAGTCCGTAGTTTTATTATTAGCTAAGGTGATTTTAGCAATGGGATTATCGGGCAGAAGCGGTTCTATATCGCTAAAATAATTGAGCCTTTTATAAACAGGGACAAACCTTTCGTAAAAACTGTTAGGCTTTTTCAAAAGCAAAATTTGCGAACGATTGTTGGCAATTTCCTGCGCCCTTTTATAAACAATGCTCGCCACGGCAATATCGCTGTAGTTATTTAACCAGTCTTTTAACTCCTCAAAGGTTGGTGTATAGCTTGTTTGGAAGTATCTGATATAGTAAATATAACCAATAATAATAGGATTTTCCACGGTGGCAAGCACGTCATCGGATTCCTCAAAACGTCCCTGCTTTTGCAAAGAATAAGCATTGTAATATTTTTCCACGTCCAATGGTGAAAGAATTTTAGGTAATTCGGCATAGGCTTCTGAATAAAGCGACCTATCAAAGTAATATTTAGTTTCACTACTACTTGCATGAGCGGTAGATAAACCCAGCATAAAAAGAGCTATGCCAAAAAAAATAGTAGTAGTTTTTATCATGTAATTTTTAAATCTTAATTTCCATAGACTGTATTTTATCTTTAATTTCTAATAAATCAAGCCACATTGCTTTTTTCTGCGATGAATTTCTTAATAAATAAGAAGGATGAAACACAATAGTTGCTAAATAACCTTTATTATTAATATCAATGTTATACCATTTGCCACGCATTTTGCTAATCGGCATATCGCCTTTTATAAAATCACTGGTGGCAACTTTGCCCACAATAATTATCATTTTAGGGTTAATAATTTCTATCATTCTTGCTAAGAAAGGATAGCATAACTGCATTTCCTCAGGTGTAGGGTTCCTGTTGCCGGGAGGTCGCCAAAAGATTGTATTGGTAATAAAAATTTTCTCTCGCAACAGTCCTACACTGGCTAAAGATGCCATTAACAGCTTACCGCTACGACCAACAAACGGCTCTCCCTGCTCATCCTCATCAGCTCCGGGTGCTTCGCCGATTACCATAATTTCTGCAGATTCATCTCCCGCACCAAAAACCGTATTAATGGCAGTTTTTTTAAGGGAGCAATCATCAAAATTTAATAGTTTTTCTTTTAACTCATTAAGAGTGTTGATACTTTTAAGGTTTAATGTCGTAGAGCGCGGAGGTTCAATTTTAGGCATATTTTTTTCCACCCGACTATCTACACTAGGAGTGTTGAGCTGTTTTATATCCATACTTTCCGCCAAATAATCAACCCCTATTGACTGATAAAATTTAACTAAATTAATAATTTTGTTTGAATTCATGCGCAAATATATTTATATTTATACTAATAAATTAATTTTAACTTTGGGTATTATTATAGTATGAAAAAGAAAATTAACAAAAAAATTTTCTACTTATGTTTATCATTATTACTGGTAATTTTTCTTGGCTTTTTGCTTTTTAATAATACCCTTAATAAACCGCAAGATCCTGAAAGTGCTATTAACTATGTGATTCAAGCTCGTATGGCTAACAGCAATTTTGATTATAAAAAAGCCGATTCATTTTACAGAAAAGCTCACCGCGCTGACCCCAATAATACTAATTTAACCGAGGAATATCTGCTGTTCAGTATTATGCAAAGAGACTTAAAGCAATCTTTTGCATTGGCGCAGGAAGTTATTGTTAAGAATCCTCAGCATTTTTTAGCAAATTTGGTAATTTTAGTTAAAAATATTAACAGTAGCGGTGTGGATTCTGCAATTAATAACCTTAGTAATGCTAACATCGAAAAAGATTCGCTCTTAGATATCGTATTAACCACGCTTAAATCCTACCAAGCCATGCAAAAAAACGATATGGTCGGCTTTGAAAGTCTTAATGCTGATATTAAAGACTTGGCTCCTGATTTTTACCTTTATCAAAAAGGTTTGTTAGACCTATACAATAAACGGACTGAGCAAGCTCAAAAGGACTTTTTTAATCTTAATAATTTATTTGTGAATATCGAATCCATTATTTACTACTCACAATTATTATATATGGATGGTAAAAAAGAAGAAGCTGTGCAGTATTTCTATAACTATCTCGGCGATAACTTCTTAACTCAACAAAAAATTGTAGATTATGTATCTGCACCAATTATTGTGAACGAAAAAAGTGTTATTAGTGATTTAATTTTCAGACTATCCAAAATGCTATCTCCTGATGTTGACATGGTGTATTTATATTCCGATAGTATTGCGGTGGCAAATATCGCCCTAATGCTTGACCCGAAAAATATTTCTGCCCTTGTGGAGGTTGCCTCTTTTTACAAAGCCATTGGTAATTACGATAAAGCGCTTAGCATTTATACATCACTGCCTGAAAATTCTTATTATTCAAGGATTTTAACGGGTGAAGTTGTTGATATGTATAAAGAACAAGGCAATGTAAAAGAAGCCATTGCTTATATTCAAAAACAAATAAAAATAGACCCGAATAATGCGCGATTATTTGTAGAATTAGGATTAATTCAGCATAAAGGGAAAAATTATCAAGATGCTATTGATTCTTATACTAAAGCCCTGCAAATTTCTACGGATAATAACTTTAGAATCGGAAAATGGTTAGCGCATTTCTTCAGAGGAATTTCTTACGATAAGCTCGGCAATTGGGAAATGGCAGAAAAAGATATTCTTGCCGCTAAAGAAATTAATTCTACCGACCCTGTATTAATAAATTACCTTGCTTATTCTTGGATAAACAGAGGAATGCACATTGAAGAATCTTTAGGAATGCTGAAAGGCATTTTGGCAAAAATGCCGAATAATCCTAATATTTTAGATTCTTATGCTTGGGGCTTATTTAAAAGCGGAAATTATACTGAGGCATTAAAATATGCGGAAAAAGCCAATGCGATTTTAGCTTACGACCCAATTTTGGTAAATCATCTTGGTGATATTTTATGGCAATTAGGCTACAAAAGAGACGCTATTGCTACATGGGCTAGAGCAGCCAATTTAAGCCCTGAAGACGATTTAGCTGCGGAATTATCGAAAAAATTAGATGGAGATTTTCCACCATATTTAAATAAAAATGTGGCGGAAAAAGATGGATACGTTCCTTTTGCCCAAAAGCAAATTGCTAAGAAATAGTTGTGCGTGGTGTCCATTATATCTCTAAGGCTAAACTAAATTTATTTTTACATGTATTAGGATTAGAGAGTAATAGCTTTCACGACCTGCAGAGTCTTGTGTATTTTCCTAATATTTACGATGAGTTAAGTTTTAGCCTTCACGAGCATAATGAAATTATTGCCACGGGAGAATTTTCTGCAGTTTTGCCACCTTGGCAAGAAAATAGTATTTATAAGGTTATCAATTTTTTTCAAGAATCTTTTGCCATAAAAGAAAAAATTCGTGTGGAATTGCATAAAAATTTGCCACTTGGCGGCGGCATTGGCGGTGGAAGTTCTAACACGGCTATTACCATAATGGCTATGAATGAGCTATTTAATTTAGGTTTGTCTTTTGCAGAAAAGCTGGAAATCGCTAAAAAGTTTGGTTCTGATGTTCCTGTGTGTTTGTATCAAAGTCATAGTGGTGCCATGTTTGAGGGCAAAGGTGAAATGGTGCGGGCGGTTAACCTTCCTGAAATTCCTCTATTATTAATTAACCCTATGCAACCACTTTTAACAGGTGATGTGTTTAAAAAATATGATGAAGTTCAGCAAATACATAGCTCAAAAATAGAATTGCCTGACGTTAATAATTTCAACTCTCTAATAAACTTCCTTAAAAATACTAAAAACGACTTGAGCGCAGCCAGCATATTTTTAAACAAAAATATTTCACATATCTTGGTCGCTTTAGAAGAAACCAGCCCTTGCTTGAGCCGCATGAGTGGAAGCGGTTCTACCTGTTTTGCCATTTATGAAAATAATCAAAGTCTTGAAGACGCTTATAAAAAACTGCAAATATTATATCCGAATTATTGGATTGCTATTTCAAAAACCACCAATAATGCTATAATATAAACTAGCAAATAATTTAGAATCCTCATGAAAATATTTTTTAGCTCTCTTTTTATAATATTCTTGGCTACAGCTTTAAAAGCTGCTCCTTGCGATTCTCCTGATTTTAACGCCTGCAAAATTGATGATGAAGAGCGTGTGATAGTGATAGATAATCAAGAAAACGTAAAAATCACTAACAGTTCTAACATGAAAATCGGCAGCATAATTTTTACGGCTAACAATTTCAATCTCACTATGAAAGATTCTGCCCTTGATGCCTATCGTTTTGCGCCATCAAACTACAATTACAAAATTAATATCTCTATGGATAACTCGCAATTAACCCTTAGAAATGCCAGCAGTGTTAGCATGGAGGCGGTTAATCTCAGCAATAAATCTACACTAACTGTGCAAGGTTTGTCTCTGCTTTCCATAGATGATTTCACAAGCACAGGCGGAAGTGAGGTAAAAATTAAAAGCTCCTTTGGTATGTTAAGTTTAAAAAAGGCGACACTGGAAGATGTTTACATGACTGCAGGATTCTTAAGAATCCAAGGCGATGTTGTTGCTGAAAATATTTACAAGGTAGACCCAACTGACCCGGTGGATACTACCAGAGATTATACCGACCTTACTGCAGGCGGCAATATAGAAATAGTAAATAAAGGCAGCTTAACCGCTAAAAAACTACAGGCTAGTCAGGTTCACGTAATTTCAGGGAATCTTACCATTAATGATGCTTATGAAATTGGTGCGCTTGATAATAAAACATCTGATGATACCTCTAAAAACGACGAAAAAATTGTTAATATCAATGCCGATGGCATAATTACTACCATTAATTTAGATATGTTGAAGCTAT
>JAISPM010000090.1 GCA_031274895.1 Alphaproteobacteria bacterium | reverse complement strand
CTTTGTTGGATAATTTTATCCAGTCCACTAACAGCCCCGCCGCAAATAAATAAAATATTAGAGGTATCCACAGGATTGTATTCCTGATTCGGGTGTTTTCTGCCCGCCTGCGGTGCAACATAAGAAACCGTGCCTTCAACTATTTTTAACAAGGCTTGCTGCACGCCTTCGCCGCTAACATCTCGCGTAATTGACGGATTCTCGCTTCGGCGCGTGATTTTATCAATTTCATCGATGTAAATAATGCCGCGTTGGGCTTTTTCCACATCGTAATCGGCAGATTGCAACAAACGCAACAGAATCGTTTCCACATCTTCACCTACATAGCCTGCCTCGGTGAGCGAGGTAGCATCGGCGATGGCGAAAGGCACGTCAATAATTTTTGCCAAGGTTTGCGCCAAGAGTGTTTTACCAACCCCCGTGGAGCCAATCATTAAAATATTGGATTTTACAATATCAATATCTTTATATTCGCCTT
The DNA here is from genome assembly GCA_031274895.1 of Alphaproteobacteria bacterium. Lineage (GTDB taxonomy): Bacteria > Pseudomonadota > Alphaproteobacteria > WRAU01 > Hepatincolaceae > WRAU01. The sequence goes on along the minus strand of JAISPM010000090.1, from coordinate 6,953 downwards.
TTTGTTTGCCCGTATTAGAAAGGATTCGCTTATAATGGTTATAAACTGCTACTGAGAGAGCTTTTTTGGCAGCATCTTGCCCGATAACATGCAGATTCAACTGATTGTAAATTTCCTGCGGCGAAAGTTTTTTAAAAGTTTCCGCCATTTTTTTATTTATTTTTTTAGTGTCAGCCACAGCCTCAATAGCTTCTTGTTCTTCTAAAAGCAGAGAGCAAATATCGATACATTCCGAGCAGATATTACCCTCCAAACCATGAACGATTTTTGGCACTTCATGTTGAGTTTTACCGCAAAAAGAACAAGCCATAGCTACGGCTTTTTTAGTTTTTTTAGAACGACCTTTGTCTTTTTTTTCGCTCATTTTTTAATCCTGTATTATTTAGTTTTTAAGATTCTACATCCGATTCGTGATAATACTATCAACCAAACCAAACTCTTTCGCCTGATTCGCATTCATAAAGTTATCACGTTCTAAGGCTTCCGCAACTTTTGCCACGGGTTGCCCTGTGTGTTTAGCGTAGATTTCATTAATTTGAGCTTTCAAGTATAAAATTTCCTTGGCTTGAATTTCAATATCAGTCGCCTGTCCTTGCGCACCGCCGCTTGGCTGATGCACCATGACACGCGCATTCGGCAGAATAAACCGCTTACCTGCAGTGCCTGCCATCAGCAAAAAAGACCCCATGGAGGCAGCCTGCCCCATACATAGCGTAGAGACATCGCATTTAATGTAATTCATGGTATCGTAAATAGCCAGTCCTGCGGTTACCACGCCACCCGGCGAATTGATATAAAGGGCAATATCTTTCTTAGGATCTTCAGATTCTAAAAAAAGCAACTGCGCACATACCAACGAGGCGATATTATCGTCAATAGGGGAGGTTAAAAATATGATTCGCTCCTTAAGCAGGCGCGAATAAATATCAAAAGCACGCTCACCACGACCGCTGGTTTCTATTACCATAGGAACCAGTCCATTCATTTGCTCTTTAAAATTAACCATTTAGTCTCTTTCTCTTAAATTCCCCTTCGCTGGCGAAGGGGTGGATGCTATGCAGACGGGGTAGTGGAATCAATTCTTATTTTTATTAAGTTTAATTACTATGCAATAAATTGTTTTACCACTACCCCGTCAGTTTCACTGACACCCCTTCGCCAGCGAAGGGGAATTTAGTCATCCTACTTAGTTATTCTGCAACTCTTTTGTATAATCTTCAAAGCTGATTTTAGATTCATTAAACTTTACTTTATCAAGCATAAAAGACATGATTTTATTCTCTAAAGCTCGGCTTTGTAAGGCGCGCATGGCGTTTTTATCGTTTTGATAATAGGCAACCATACTGCCAACATCACGACCATACATCATGGCTTCCTGCGATAGAACTTCTTGAATATCTTTATCTTCAATTTTTATGGCATTTTTAGAGGCAATGCTGTTGAAAAGTAAAGCAATTTTGATTCTTTTTTTCGCTTCAACTTCTTGCTCTGCCTTAGCATCAGCGTCAGATTTATTAGCTCGCAACATATCGGCATCGCCATGTCCGTGGGCAGCCATATCACCTTTTTCAGCATGAGCTTTCATGTGATCTTTAAAATGTTGGAATTCTTTCCAAAGGGCTTCCTTTTCGTTTTCCAAAAGCGTTGCCGGCATTTCAAAATCTGCAGTTTTTTGTAATTCTGCAATTAATTGTTTTTTAAGAACATTTTTCTCTAAAAGTTCAGCATGTTCTTGATATTTTTTAACAATATCTGCTTTTAATTCTGCTAATGTGTTGAAACCACTTTTTTTGGCTAACTCATCATCAATTGGAGCCTTTTTAACCTGTTGCATTTTTTTAATGCTAACTTCAAAAATGCTGTCTTTGCCTGCTAAGTGTTTAGCATGATAGTCCGCAGGAAAAGGCACTTTAACTTCAGCCTTTTCACCAACTTTTTTGCCCAAAAGTTGTTCTTCAAAACCCGGAATAAACATGTTAGAACCTAATTCTAATGGGAAATCGTCGCCTTTACCGCCATCAAATTCTACACCGTCAACTTTACCCACGAAGTCAATTACCACTACATCTCCCGATTTAGCAGCTCTGGCTGCCGTAATATCTTCAAAAGACTTATAATAATTAGCCATTTGTTCTAAGGATTCGTTGATTTCTTTTTCACTGACATCAACTACTTTTTTGTTAAGGGTAATTTTAGAGAAATCTACTTCTTTAATTTCAGGGAATAATTCAACGTCCACAGTTAACTCCAAACCTTTTTCCATGGAGAAGTCTTTAACATTAACTTTCGGAGCCGATACAGACTCAATTTTGAAATCAGCATAGATTTTATCTACGGCGTTATTGGTGCTATCTTCTAAAACCTCAGGAATAACTTTATTACCAAATTGCGCTTCCACTTTATCAAGCGGAGCTTTACCAGCCCTAAAACCGTCTATGGTAGCTTTTTTAGCAATAGATTGCAATTTTTTAGCTTTTTCCGCTTCCAGCTCAGCTGCACTGATAGATACAGAATAACTTCTTTTTAGTCCTTCCTTAGATAATTCTTTGATTTCCATTTTATTTCCTTTAGGTAAATACTTACTAATACATTAATATAGTATTAATTAACTAATAATTCAATAGCTAAATGAGCTATTTTAACTTTATATGTTGTCGCCAAGTCGCTTATGTATTGGTATACACTGCGCTATTGGCTCCTAATCTAAAGCTAAACTAGCTCATTTTGAGTAATTAATAAAAAAAGGAATATCATATTAAACTTGATATTCCTTTAAATTTTATACTCGTCATGCCGTTGAAGAACGGCATCCATTTGCAGTGGATACCAGCCTTCGCTGGTATGACGATTAGTTAATTTAATCGATAACTTTTAAATTAACAGCTGATTTTCTTTCGCCATTTTCTTCAATTTCAAACTCGATAGCTTGATTATCTTGAAGATTTTTTAATCCTGCTGCGCTTACAGCTGAAATATGAACGAAAATATCTTTCCCGTCATTTTCCGGAACGATAAATCCAAATCCCTTAGTAGCATTAAACCACTTAACTTTTCCTTTTTGCATTATAGTATAACCTTTTAAAAAACTTAATAAACAACATATAAGAACAAGATTCTTATACTTCTATTCTATCATTGCACATATTTTATAAATTTACAAGAAAATATGTAATTTATTTATTAATAATTTCTTCTTTTTTAAAAATCAGCATAATATCTTTATTTTTATTGTAGATAGTTAAGGTGTTGCCGTTGATAATCATGTATTCCGATAATTTCAAAAAAGCAATAAAATTTTGCTCAATTTTAGCCTGAGTAGGAGTGCATTTATTTTTTGTGGCAACTACACCTACGAAGTGCGTAACATTTTTTTCACGGGTGAAGCGGGCATTGATAGCATTGCAACTGCTGAATCCTGCGATTCTATCGTTGCTTTGGAATATAATATGGGCATTTTTTTTAGATTGCAGGGCATTATCGAAAGTTGGCACATCTTCTCCTTCGATGGAAACAAGTCGCCAATAATAACCTTCAAAATTATTATTTAAAGAAACGCAAGAGGCAACAAACAAGAATAGTAATAATAAAATGCTTTTTTTCATTTTTAATTATGTGTTTAAATAACTATGTAAAGTATAATACATTATATAATATTAACAATAAAATTTTATCTTGATATATCTTGACATACATATAATAATATAATCAAGATATATAAGAGGTAGACTATGAGTTTAATAAAATTTTCCGCACAAGCTGAAAAAGATGTTCTTGATAAAATCAGTCATCTTGCAAATGTTGAGGGTAAACACAAGCAGGCTTTAATTAATGAGGCTTTTATGGATTTAATCCAAAAATATGATAATAAAAATCATATTAATTTAATAAAAGAAGAATCTAAAAAAATCAGACAGAAATTTTCAGGAACATTTAAAGAGCTTGCAAAGTAATGATTAAATATTTAAGCGTCCAAGATGTTTTAGATATTCACGATATCCAAATATTAGAATTTGGTGGCGTAATGGGATTGCGGGATGAGTTTTTATTACTATCAGCAGTAGCAAGACCACAAAGCGGTTATTATGCAAGCATTATTGAGCAGGCTTGTGCTTTATGGGAAAGTTTATCGCAAAATCATCCTTTTATTGATGGCAACAAAAGGACAGCCCTTGATGCGACTCTAACATTTTTAGCAATTAACGGTTATAGTTTAAATGTGGAAGATAAATATTTAACGCAATTCTTATTAAACTTATATGAGAGCAACAATTTTTGTTTTAAAGAAATACATCAGTTTTTGTTAAAAAATATTGTTGAGTTATAGAAAAATTGAATAAAGTAGTATATTATTAATACTATACTAACAAAACTATAGGAAGAAAGTATTATGATGAATAAAACAGATATTAATTGCCTAATTATTTTTGTTGATATAAGAGGGTTTACTACTTGGGCAGAGAAAGTAGATAATTTTAATTTCATTGATACTTTTAGTGAGGAGTGGTATTTGATATTAGATAAGGTTTTTGGAGGTTATCAGACTAAATATTTGGGTGATGGTGCTATGATTATTAAAGAAATTCAAGACGAAACACCTGAGGATTTTTTACAAAAACTATTAACTGAAACAGTAAGCCGTATTGATAATGCAATAGAACAATTTAATACTTTGTGTAAAGATTTTTCTGTAAAAAAAGGTAGTAAAATTCCACTAGTTCTTGGCTGGGGTATGACAAAAGGGATTGTCAAAAAAATAGTTAACCCTAAGACTGATTTTATAGGAGCAGAGATAAATAGAAGTGCGAGATATTGTAGTATCGCAAGACCTTTTGGTTTAGTGATTGATGCTACAGATTTTCCTACTTTACCTCAAGACTTAAAAATTAAGTTTTTTAAGCAAGAAAGAAAGCTAAAAGGAATAAATGACAATTTAGAGGTATGGGTTACTAAAGAAATATTTACTCAGTTTTTGACACGTGAGAATATAAAACACTCTCCAGAAGTGCATGTAGCAGGTATTCTTTTTAAAAGGGAAGATAACAAGAATTATGTTCTTCTTGGTAAACGAAGCTCTACAAGAAGATTATATCCTAATTTATATGAAGGATGTGGTGGGCAATTATCAGCTAATGAGCTATTTACAGATGGAGTGAAAAGACACTATAAATTAGAATATGGTATAGATAACATTAATGTAATTGAAAAAGAGCATATGTTTTATCACATTTGGCATCCCAATGAGCCTATAATACCGGGTATAACATTTTTATGCGAATGCCCAAATGAGGTTTCTATAAAAAAGAAAATAACACCTGAAAATCATATAACAGTAGATTGGGTTTCTGAAACTGAGTTTGAAGAAAAATCTAACGCTGAGTTCATACCACAAGTTAAAGAAGAAATACAGCATTTTTTTAAAATATTCAAAACAAGAAATATATAAAGTTCTATACTTTGATATGTTTTAACATATCAAAGTTAAACTACCCTTTAGCTTTTTTGTTTTTATACCATGCTCTAATTTTTCTGATAATATAAATAAGAGTCATGGTGCCGATGGCTACATACATTTTATCTTTCATGCTTATTTATAACCTCAATAACCTCAGCCACATTATTTACAATATTTTTGGCTTTAGAGATAGCATCAGCGGCTCCTTCTTTCATGCCAAAAGAATTTTCATATTGCTCAAACATGGAAACATCGTTATAACTATCGCCAGCCACAAAAATATCTGCTTTTTTAAGCCCTAATTTTTGCTCTAAAAACGCAATGGCATTGCCTTTGGAAACTTTCGTAGAAATAACTTCTAAGCAACCCGGAGATGTTTGCACGGCATAAACCTTATCGCCCCATTTTTCTTGAATATCGGCTTGGATTTTTTTAAATAAAACCACATCGTCAGATAAAATCAAAAATAATGTGCATTCTAGGTTAGGAATTTTTTCGCGGATGTTGAGGTCAATGGCGACAGGAGTAGTAAACTCGTAGGTATAAGAAATATGCCTTTTTGCGGTAGCAAAGCGGTTGTTTACTTCGGTAATTTCTATGGTTACATTTTGTAAACCGAATACATAATCGGTTAGCGCAGGAACCACCTCAGCAGGTATTAATTCTTTATAGATAACATTATTATCTTTATCTTTAATTACTGCGCCGTTTTGCGATATACGATAATCACCTGAGAATCCTAAAACTTTCTCAATTCCAACAATATCGGGATCGATTCTTCCTGTTGCCAAAATGAACTTATTGCCTTTTTTTACAAAATCGCGCACTACCTCTACGGTAGCAGAATCTAATTTATGATTTTGTAAAAGTGTGCCATCAACATCGCTAAAAAAATACTTCATTGCCATCTCCAAGTTTGTATATAAATGATACAACTACTATTGGATTTATTCAATAAAATAATCCTTCAAAGGTTTAAATCCGTTAAAGTTTATTGCCGAATACGATGTGGTATAAGCTCCTGTGGATAAAATATACACGCTGTCGCCCATTACTAAATCCAAGGGCATTCTGTATTTGTAGTCTTTATACATAATATCCATGCCATCGCAGGTAGGACCCGCCACATTTACTTCACCAATTTCACCTTCCTCAGTATCTTTGCTGGTAATCATTTGGTATTTGATGGATTCGCCCAGCGTTTCTGCCAAGCCGCCGAATACTCCTACATCTAGGTAAACCCAGCGTAAATCACTGTCGTGGCTTTTTTTAGATACTAAAACCACCTCGGTTTTTAAAGTTCCGGCATCGGCAACTAAAAATCTGCCGGGTTCAGCAAAAAGCCTTGGCAGTTCTTCACCAAAGTTGTAATCCAGCGATTCTTTAATGGCTTGGTAGTAGTCTTCAATTGGTTGATGGTCGGTTAAATAGCCGTAAGCAGGGTAGCCGCCGCCAAGATTCAGCATTTCCAGTTCTATACCATAATTTTCTTTAAGTTCAG
>JAISPM010000016.1 GCA_031274895.1 Alphaproteobacteria bacterium | reverse complement strand
TTAACTCTTGCGGTTTCCACCCCTTCTCTTTGAGAGGGGAATTAAGTTAAGAGTGAATTTTAATAGTTTGAGCTTGAGACTAGGAGCGAGGCTATGAAGTGTATACTTAATACATGAGGGCTAAAGCAACGAAGAAATTAGCTCAAAAAGGCTTAAAACACCAGTCCACGCTTACTTTCAGATACTTGAATACTCGCAGGACTAAAATATTCTTTAAGAACATCAATGGCTTTATATGGATCGCAATTGCCGCACATGAAAACATCCAGTGCTGCGTAGCCACGTTCAGGCCATGTGTGAATACTGATATGGGATTCAGCTAATACTACCACTCCTGAAACACCTTGCGGTTGGAAATGGTGCATATGTGAATGTAAAATGGTTGCTCCTGCCTCGATAGCACATTTCCTTAATGTGTGTTCTATCTCCTCAGGGGAATTAAGGTTTGTGGCTCCCCACAAATCTATTAACAGATGTGTCCCTGCAAATAAGATTCCGTCCTTATTTACATAGGACACTGACTCTTTGGCGTCAAGTTCCCTTTTTTCCATATCAAGTTTTTCCACAGTATTTCCCTATTTTATATTAAATAAACATGTAATTTATATATACATAATATTCAGCACTAATGCAATAAAAAACTTCATATTATCGAATCTATTTGCAAAAGAAATTTTAATATATTAACATTAGTTAATATTAATAATTATTAAGATTTTAATCATGAAAATACTTATAATAGAAGACGATGAAAACTTGGCAAAAAGCATCTCTGCCACTTTCAAAAAAATGCAAATGCAAAGCGACCTTGCCACCAGTGGCGAGTTTGCTGAAGAATTTTTAAGCACTTACACCTACGACCTGATTCTGCTTGATATAATGCTGCCTGATATTAGCGGCTTTGAGCTTTTAAAGTCTTTTCGTAAAAATGGCGTGCTAACACCTGTGCTGATTTTATCTTCCTTAGCGGAGCATGATAATAAAATTGAGGGCTTTAATCAGGGTGCGGATGATTATCTTACTAAGCCTTTTAATCGCGAAGAATTAATTGCACGCGTTAATGCTATTGTCAGACGGTCTAAAGGCTATGCCCATTCCAGCATTAAAATCAGCGATTTAGAGATTAATCTTACCACCAAACAAGCCATGCTTGGCAATAAACCAATTTCCTTAACGGCGAAAGAATATTCGGTTTTGGAAATTTTAGCACTGAAAAAAGGCAAACCTGTTTCTAAGGAGCATTTGCTAGACCAGCTTTACGGCGGCATCGGCGAGCCTGAACCAAAAATCATTGATGTTTTTGTTTGTAAAATCAGAGATAAAATCAAAAAAACTACCGGCAAAAATTACATCAAAACCATCTGGGGACAGGGGTATTTAATAAACGATATTGACGATGATGAGTAATGGAGTAAAATTCCCCTTCTGTGGAGAAGGGGTGGCTCCGTAGGAGACGGGGTAGTGGAAAAGCTTTTAACAAAAAGAAATAAACTTTTAATGCTACGCATAAATTATTAATTCCACTACCCCGAGCGATTACATCGCCCACCCCTTCGCCAGCGAAGGGGAATTTTTATATCCAAGATATTTAATCTCTCAGAACGAAGGCGAATTGAATCTCTTCCTGCATATTATCTCTAACTTCCAACTGCGCTTCAAGTTTTTCTGCCATGCGGGCGGTAAAATAGCTTTGCACATTTCTTGGTGTTAAATCGCTTGGACTAACTTCCAGCTTTAGGGCTTGGATGTTATCAATGCCCAGCTTTACATTAGCTCCTTTAATCGATAATCCCACGCCAACCTTTTGTGAAGCAACTTTTGCTACTAAAAATTTAATATGTGCGGTTTTGTGGACAGCATTAAAAATAATAAAAAAGATATTCATTATCAATTTTAAATTATCGCTTTTCAGCACACTTAAAGAATCTTCATCAAATGCTGCCCAATCAATTTTTACATCTTTCTCTTTAAAAAGCCCACTTACCAGCTCTTTCAATTTTAAGAACCCTGAATCTCCAGCGGGCAGATTAGTCGCCCCAAAGGCATATCTAAAATACTCTAAACGGCGCACAAGGCTATCAACACTAGCGGTGGCAATATCTATCGCCTCGGCATTTTCTTCCTCGGAATCTTTAATCATATCCATGGAGAATCGCAGGGCTGCCACCGGATTTACTAAATCGTGGCAAATTTTGGAACTTAATAATTGCAACAGAACAAAATCTTTATTCATGGTATCTTTTTTAATTTACTTCACTGTGATTAAAACTTATAATTAATATTATTATAAAAATTTAAGTAAAACAATTTATAATTATGCAAATAGCGTGTGTATATTCTCCGTTCATTGATAAATCTAAAGATTTACATGAACTTATTGCCAAAAAATATTCTTTAGTCAGCCCCGATAAAGCTGATGTAATTATTTGTTTGGGTGGTGATGGCTTTATGTTGACCTGTCTGCATGATTTCATTCATTATAACAAGCCTTTATACGGCATTAACTGTGGCACGCTGGGCTTTTTGCTAAATGAAAGACAAGGTAGCCTTGATATACTCAGTGCAGTTGAGCATTCTGTGGAGTTTAAGGTGCATCCATTGGTTGCTAATTTTGAAACCGCTAAAGAAAAAAACTTGGAAACCATTGCCTTTAATGAAATTTCTTTGTTGCGGAAAAACCCACGTTCGGCTCATTTAAACATCAGTATTAATAATGAGAATCGTATTGATACCTTAATTGGTGATGGTATTCTTGTGGCAACGCCGGTTGGGTCTACCGCTTATAACTATTCCTGCGGTGGCGATGTTTTATCAAGCTCTTCCAATCTTTTAGCCCTAACGCCGATTAATCCGTTTTCACCCCTAAGATGGAAAGGAACCACATTAAAAGATGACAGCATTATTGATATTAAAAATTTGGAAACGAATCGCCCAATTAATATGTCGGCAGATTTTCAAGAATACGAAGAAATTCAAAATATCAGTATCCGTTTAGCCAAAGATAAAAGCATAACTCTATTGTTTGACAGACACAGGGATTTAGAAAGTAAAATAATTAAACAACAGTTTAATCAGCAGTAGTGTTTATGAATAGAATCTACTTATATTTAACCAAAAAAGTGTTGGTAAGCTCATCGATAATAATTTTTGCCATCACTTTATTGATGTTTTTGTTGCAGTCTTTGCGCTTTTTAGACTGGGTCACCAATCGTGGCTTTTCTATTCTAACGGTGCTTTATATATCCTATTTAACCTTTGCCGGAATTTGGGTTGAGGTGATTCCGTTTGCCCTTGTGATAGCCATAATTTTCACTTGGAATAATATTATTAATAACCAAGAATTAATTATTATTCAAGCCACCGGGGTTAAGCCTATAAAAATATACCTAAGCGTTATTACCATGGGGATTTTCTTTTGTATCGCTACATTCTTTTTGACTTTCTATTTGGTTCCCAGCTCCTACGCCAAGTATAGCAAACTCCGTGCTAATTTTCCTACTAACTACAACATAAAAATTTTTGAGGCTGAAAAGTTTGTGAGAGTTAATGAAAATACTAATTTTTATATTAAAGAAATTGCCGGAAATCATTTAACTTCAATTTTTATCTATTATTACAATCCCGCCAATCAAAAGGAAAATTTTATTTATGCCGAAGATGGCTATGTGGATATTGACGGCGGCAAAATCACCATGCTTTTAAATGTAGTTAATATTCAAGAGCTTTCAAGTAATAATTCCGTAGCATTTTTACAACTGGATAAATATATTTTTGATATTAATACTAACCAAAAAATTACTGCCTATCAAAAAAATTCTCCCAGAGAATATACCCTGAGAGACTTCTTAAACCTTAAAAATGTCCCCTTTCTTGCTGCACTTAAAATTAGCTCTCCTGCTAATCATGCTCGGCATATTCAGGCAATCAGAGGCGAAATTATAAAAAGAATCAATGTGGTAATGTTTCCGCTGTTGCTAAGCATTGTCTCTGCCTATTTTTTTAGCATTAGGCAATATAAACGCCTCGGCAACATTAAACCGATTTTTCAAACCCTTGTAGTTGGCTCTTTATTAAAAATAATTTCTATTTTGGTATTATCGTTTGATTCCTACTTTATACTGTCTTTGCCGATTATTTTGTCGTTGATTCTTGGCATCGCCATGATTTTAAGGATAATTTACCCACCAAGTTTAAAACAGATTAGTAGTTATAAGATATTTACTTAATATTGTTTAAATTCCCCTTCGCTGGCGAAGGGGTGTCGGTGAAACCGACGGGGTAGTGGAATTAAACTATAATAGTAAGTGAAATGCAACTAGAAAAACCGAATCAAACATTTAAACTTCGCGCAAGAGAGCTTCGTAAAAATAGCACATTATCAGAAGTATTATTATGGAATCAACTAAAAAATAAACAATTTATGGAATTAGATTTTGATAGACAAAAAGTTATAAATAATAAGTATATAGCAGATTTGTATTGCAAACAATTAAATTTAATCATCGAAATTGATGGTAATACCCATGATAATAAATATGATTATGATATTAAAAGAGAGAATTATCTGTTAGGCTTAGGATTGAGGGTTATACATATTAGTGATTTAGATATAAAAACAAATATAGAAGGGGTTTTAACTCATATTAAAAATTTAATTTAGTATATTCCACTACCCCGTCTTGCCTAACGGCAAGCCACCCCTTCGCCAGCGAAGGGGATTTTAAGCAGCTTAAGTCAATATCATTGTCGCAACCAGCAACACTAAAAAATAACCCACAGTATCGGTGGAGGTGGTTACACAAACGGACGATGCCACCGCCGGGTCTATCCGTAATCTTTTTAAAATAATCGGATACAACGTCCCAAAGGTAGTTCCTAAAATCACATTTATAAATACCGCCAAGAAAGCTATCAAACCAAGGGCTAGACTGTTATCATGTCCGCCCCAAAAAAAGCCCCACAAAATACCGACACAACCTAAAAGACAGCCATTAACACAGGCAATACCAAACTCTTTGCCTATTTGTTTAAAAATGTTAGAACCTGTAATAATTTTTAAAGTTATGCCACGCAGGGTTACAGCCAAACTTTGCATCCCCGTATTGCCACCAAGGGCAACCACAAACTGAATTAATGCTGCTAAAATCACATGTTTAGAAAGGGTATCGGAGAAAGCTGTTACAATAAACGGAATAGTTATGGCACTTATAAAATTAAACGATAGCCAGCGTAGCCTTTTTTGCGCTGCATTAAAAATAGTGCGGTAGCGGACATTACCCTTTTGAATCCCTGTCATCAGCAGTAAATCTTCTTGGGATTCCTGATAAATAACATCCACCACATCATCCAGTGAAATTACGCCCACCAAAACGCCGTTGCTATCAACCACACCCGCACTGATAAAACCTTTGTTTCTAAAAATTAAGGCAACCTCTTCTTGGTCTAAATTGGTGGGTATGGTTCTGAAGTTTTCGTTCTTTATTTCTAAAATGTTGGTATTTTCATTTGAAGTAATTAGTTTAGAAAGAGCCACTTCGCCTATGGCTACGCCTTCGTCATCGACAATAAACACATCGTAGAAATAATCGTCTTTACCATGGGGTAAATTTTTCTCCAACTCTTTAATATAATTAATACACTGCGCCACATTCCAACTACCTAATACCCGCACGAAATCGCTTTGCATGAGACGACCGGCACTGTCTTTAGGATAGTTAAACTTTTTCTCGGTGATTTTTCGCTTATAAGAAGAAACCTCATCAAGAATTTTCTCGCGACTATCAACATCTAAGTCTTTAACAATAAAGTAGGTTAAGTCAACATCAGGGTTTTCTTGAATTAATGTAGCAATAAAATCTACACCCTTATTGTTTACCAATTCTTGAATTAGAAAGTCTGAAAACCACTCAATGGCTTCCACATAAAAAGACTTCGGAAATACGTCAAACAGACTGTTGCGCTCTTCACGGCTAAGATTTTCTAAAATTTTAACACTATCTGAGGAGTGCATTTCCTCTAAAATTTGCATCGCCTCAAGGATTTTGTCCGCTTTCAGTAGAGATATCACCTGCTTTTGGATGATATTATCTTCTTTTTCAACAATATCTTCTACATCAGGGATATTTTGTTCTTCTTTAGAATTATTCATGATTTCACCTATTATGCCGAATAACCTTAGAATTGTAGCACGCTACAACTACTTTTTCAAAATAAAAGTTGAATAATAAATTTTTTGTGCAATAATATTTAAATGTGTTATTATGTGTAATTGGAGGATTGCAGAATGACTGAGGTCAAAACAAGAATTGAAAGTGATACCATGGGCGAAATTGCAGTAGAAGCCGATAAATACTGGGGCGCACAAACCCAGAGGTCGCTATTGTATTTTAAACCTACCACAGACGTAATGCCAAGAAAACTTATCAAAGCACTTTTGATTGTTAAAATTGCGGCAGCTAAGGCGAATGCTAAACTTGGGATTTTAGATAAATCTTTGGCAGAGGCTATTGTTCAGGCAGGCGAGGAAGCACTAAACGGCAAGCTGGACTCCCATTTTCCGCTATCCATGTGGCAAACAGGCTCAGGCACGCAGTCTAACATGAATGTGAACGAGGTGCTTAGTAATCGCGCCATTGAGATTCTCGGCGGCGTAATTGGTTCTAAAAAACCTGTGCATCCGAACGATCATGTAAACTTAGGACAATCTTCCAACGATAGCTTTCCAACCGCCATGAATATCGCCTCGGTAATCGCCATCCATGGGCAATTATTACCTGTGATTGACGAATTCATTGCTAAAATGGAAAAAAAGAAAGAAGAATTTAAAGATATTATTAAAACCGGTCGCACGCACATGCAAGATGCCACGCCAATTACCCTAGGGCAAGAGTTCTCAGGCTATTTGTTTCAGCTTAAGCGCGCGAAAAAAAGAATCAAAGTTGCCTTAGAGGAAGTTCATTATTTAGCTCAAGGTGGCACTGCCGTTGGCACAGGTTTAAATTCCATACCCGGCTTTGAAAGTTTATTTGTGAAAGAAGTAAACGATATTACCAATCTGACCTTTAAAAGTTCTACCAATAAATTTTATTCCTTAGCGACTCATGACGATTTAGTAAATCTCTCTGGCGCATTAAATTCTTTGGCGGTGGCTTTAACTAAAATTGCCAACGATATTCGCTTAATGGGTAGTGGTCCACGCACAGGAATCGCAGAATTACAATTGCCGGAAAATGAACCCGGGTCTTCCATTATGCCGGGAAAAGTGAATCCAACCCAAGTAGAGGCTTTAACCATGGGCTGTGCGCAGGTAATGGCTTGCCACTATGCGGTTAGTTTAGGCGGCATGCAAGGACATTTAGAATTAAATGTTTATAAACCTTTAATCATTTATAATATTCTAAAGGCAATTGATATTTTATCCACCACCATGGAAGGATTCACTCGTTATTGTTTAGAAGGCATTGAACCCGATGTTAAACGCATAAACTATTTAATGCGACGCTCTTTAATGCTCGTAACCGCATTAACTAAGCATATTGGATACGATAAAGCCGCACAAATTGCCAAAGTGGCTCATAAACAATACATCACCCTTAAGGAAGCTGCCTTAGAACTGGGGTATGTGAGTGAAGAAGATTTTGATAAGTGGGTTGACCCGAAAGATATGGTTTAATCCCTATAAATTCCCCTTCGCAGGGGAAGGGGTGGCGGCGTAGCCGACGGGGTAGTGGAATTACAATTTAATTATTATTGACAGGAGAAAATCAATGGATATATACGAAAAATCATTAGAAATGCACAAAAAATTCAAAGGTAAGTTAGAAATCGCCCTTAAGGTTCCTATGGAAACCAAGGAAGATCTATCCACATATTATTCACCGGGAGTTGCTGCTCCTTGTAAAGAAATTGCAAAAGATGAAGAAAACTCTTACATTTACACCAACAGAGGCAACACCTTAGCAATTATTTCCGATGGTTCGGCGGTGCTTGGCTTAGGCGATATTGGGGCAGCGGCAGGTTTACCTGTAATGGAAGGTAAAGCGGCATTGTTTAAAAAGTTCGTAAACATTGATTGCTTTCCTTTATGTATAGATACACAAAATGTGGAAGAAATCATAAAATTCGCAAAATTAGTGGTGCCAAGTGTGGCAGGTATCCATTTGGAAGATATTTCGGCTCCAAGATGTGTAGAAATTGAAACCAGATTAAAAGCAGAATTAGATGTCCCTGTCTTCCATGACGATCAGCACGGCACGGCGATAGTTGTATGTGCAGGCGTTATTAATGCGTGTAAACTTTTAGGTAAAAAACTGGAAGACTTAACCGTGCTTGTGAGCGGCACAGGAGCAGCAGGCAGCAGCATTATTAAAAATTTACATAATTTAGGGATTAGAAAAATCAGAGCGTATAACTCTAAGGGCGTTTTACATAAAAATAATCCAAAAGCTAAAGATTACGATTTTTTATCGGTGGATTTAGTAAATAATTATGTGAACGACCCTAATTACACTTACAACAAAGGTGATATTGCTGAGGCAATTGTTGGTTGCGATGTGTTCATCGGCGTATCAGTTTCTAATATCGTTAGTGCAGATATGGTAAAATCCATGAACAAAGACGCCATCGTTTTTGCCATGGCAAACCCTGACCCTGAAATTGCTTATAACGACGCCAAAGCGGCAGGTGCAAAAGTTGTTGGCACAGGTCGGTCAGATTACCCTAATCAAATTAATAATCTGCTTGCTTTCCCGGGACTTTTTAGAGGCGCACTTGACGCTAAAGCCACTAAAATCACCCAAGAAATGATAACTTCTGCCATTTACGCCATCGCAGGATGCGTTAAGGACAGTGAGCTTACCGAAGACTTCGTAGTGCCATCACCCTTTGATATGACCGTGCATACCAAAGTCGCCGACGCCGTAAAAGCTACGGCTATTAAGAC
>JAISPM010000085.1 GCA_031274895.1 Alphaproteobacteria bacterium | reverse complement strand
GCGACTGCCAGCGGCACCTGCGGTCTGGCATGACGGTCTTTTTTAAAATAAATACCTTAACTGTAAATTATAAGTTATCGTTCTATCACTTTTTATTTTAAAATCGTAGCCTTGGAAATTGCCATCTTTACCTAAGGCTTTAAATTCTTGTTCTCCTATATAAACATAATGAGTTCCAATACCTAAAGCAAGGTTATTTGTGAAATATAAACTTCCTACTACTCCAGCTTTGCCTGCTAAGGCTATAGATTCTTTTTTACCCGAAACATATCCTCTTAGGCTCATATCTCTATAGGTGGTGCCAATACCTAATTCTGTGGCAAAACCGAGGTATTTTCCCTTATAAATTTCATAATTAGCTAAAAAGTAGGCGATGTAAGCATTAGAGCTTATATCTATCCTTTGCGGATTTCTATTACCTCCTCCGGGTGGTGGTGCAATACAAGAATTCGGATTAATATCGCACGGGTCTGGGTCGGGTCCCGGGTTTGGTGGTTGAATACACGAACCGGGGATTATAACACAGTAGTCTGAATCCGAAACAATTTGTGGGCAAACTACATCTAGGTCATCATATATTGCTCCAGCAAGAATTATTTTACAAAACTCTATGGCATTAGGCTTGCCGTTTTGGCAAAGATTGTTTATCCAATAAGTGTCTGACCAATTGCATATCTCTACATCGGAAACATAGCCATCGCTTGCGCATGTGGAATCAAAGGATGCTGCGGTAAATGTATCGCATAGGCTCACAGGTTGTCCATTTCTACATAAAATACCAAGAAAGTTACTACCATCTATAATGCTATAATCGCATAAATTTACACTGGTATTTACATCCAGCTTAGTTTGTGGCTTTTGTTTTTTTTCACTGTAAAAAGGGTCATCACTCATGATTGCATTACCCTTGTTAAATATACCAAGCTCAATACCTACAGATAATTTATCGGAAACTTTTCTTAAATAAGCAAGGCTGGCATTACTTGTTATTTTAAAATCATTTAGTCCTGTGGAGCTGTAATTGGAGTATATTTGATTGTAGGAATATTTATTAGCTTGCTTTATAATATTATTCACACCGCCAGCACTAACAATTATAGAATTTTTAGGGTTATTGTTGTTTTTATAGGGATTGGTATTATATAATTTACCGATTTCTTCTAATACTTCAGTATCGTCATAATAGCTATTTTGGATTAAACTTCCGCTACCCCCCCCCATATGAATTAGTGGAGAAAGCAAAGATAATTAAAGAAATTAAGATAATTATTTTTTTCATGCTATATACTTTTAATTAAAATATTATATGCTATAATATAAAAAATAACATCTAAAGGCAAGCAAATAATGACGCAAACTGCTATAAAAATTACGGAAAAAAATCAAGCTATTTTACAAGAAATTGCTGATTCACAAGGTAAAACCATTGAGTTTGTAGCTAATGAAACCATAGAGAATTATTACGAAAGCCTTTTACAGTGGCAAATTGCAGAAATTAAAAAATCTCAGGAGGATTATAGGAATGGGCGTATTATTTCTAGTGAAGAAATGAATAAGTTATTTAACAAGTATATGAATGAATAAATGAAAATTATTTATACTTTCACTTTTAATGAGAAAATTATAGAAATAAAAAATTATTTAAAAGTAAATCATCCTACTTACTTAAAATCTACTATCTTAGAAATAAATCAAAAGGCTGAAAGTTTAGATAAAAATCCATATATAGGAAGACTTGGCAAAGTGGAAGGGACTCGTGAATTAATTTTTACAAAACTTCCATATTTTATAATTTATGAGATTGATGATAATAAACAAGAAATTCTAATTCTTAATATACTTCACACTGCTATGAAGTATCCTTAAATTTTCCCCATCCTTCTCACACAAGAATGTAGTTTTTATATGCAAAAACAAAGGTTCTAAAGATATATTAGATTGACTTATGACAAAACCGGATGTTTCAACAGGTAGAGAGATGTCATGGAAGTCTAATATATCTTTAGAACCTATTTTATTATATAAACAATATTAAAAACTACATTCTAAACAATGCAGCACCCCAAGTAAAGCCGCCGCCCATAGCCTCCATCAACACCATATCGCCTTTTTTTATTTTATCAAAGGCACTGTCTAGGGCTAAAGGAATAGATGCTGCCGAGGTATTGGCGTGTTTATCTATGGTTATTACTACCTTGCTTGGGTCTAAGTTTAGTTTTTTACCCATGGCGTTAATAATTCTTAAATTAGCTTGATGTGGGACGAGCCAGTTAATATCTTCTTTAGTAAGATGGTTTTTTTCTAAAATGATATCTACTACCGAAGCCAAATTATTAACCGCATGTTTAAAAACTTCACTGCCATTCATAACCACATAAGGGTTTGCCCCTGCGGTGGTTTTTAGCTCGTCGGTATAATTGCCGTCGGTAAAAACCTGCACATCAATAATTCCCGAGCCACCTTCCATGGGATTTTCAGTAGTTTTTTCCAAAATTACTGCGCCTGCACCATCGCCAAATAATACACAGGTGTTTCTATCTTGCCAATTAAGTATCCGCGAAAAAGTTTCTGCACCAATCACTAATATGCGATTTGCCCGCCCTGCTCTAATGATGGAATCCGCATTAAACAGCGCATAAATAAAGCCACTGCAAACTGCTTGCACATCATACGCAAAAGCCTTAGTTGCTCCTAATTTTCTTTGTAATATGGATGCGCTGGATGGAAAAACTAAATCAGGTGTGGTGGTTGCCAGCACAATGCCGTCAATATCTTCCGAGCGAAGATTAGCCTTTTGGAGGGCTTTTAGAGCTGCCTGCAGAGCTAAATCGGTTGTTAGTTCACCCTCTGCGGCAATATGTCTTTCTTTAATACCTGTGCGACTAACTATCCATTCATCGCTGGTATCTACCATTTTGGATAGCTCGATATTAGTAAGAATTTTTTGTGGAAGATAGCTTCCGGAGGAGATTAATTTAGAAAAAAACATTAGATTTTCCTTTAGTTAGGGCTAACAGAATCCTCAGACGATAAATTTTGTAATTCATACTTTATTTTATCATTTATTTTAGCAACAACAAGTTTTTTAGCAACAGCTATGGCGTTAGAAAAGCCCAGCTTATCGGTTCCGCCATGGCTTTTTATGGAAATACCGTCCAGTCCTACCATCATAGCACCGTTATAATATCTGGGATCTATTTCTTTAGAAACTCTTTTGATTCTAAAATAAGATGATAATAAAGTTAGCCATAAAAATGGGTATGCTAAATAGTTTCCTTTAAAAGCAGAAATCACTTTATATTTAAGAAAACTTGCGGTGCCTTCAATTACTTTTAAAGCAATGTTTCCTGTAAAACCATCGGTAACGATTACATTGAATTTACCTTTAAAGATATCGTGTCCTTCAGCGAAACCTTTATAATTTAAATGAGGATTTTTTAGAAAAAGCTCAGAAGAATCCTGAACCAACTTATTACCTTTTAAAGTCTCACTACCGATATTTAATAAACCAATGGTTGGTTCTTTTATATCAAGTATGGCTTTGGCAAAAGCATCGCCCATGATTCCAAACTGTAGAAGCTGTTCGGGTGAGCTTTCGGCGTTTGCACCTAAATCTAAAATGACACAAGGATTTTTGCGGGTTGGAATATAGGTAACGATTGCAGGTCTATCGATTCCTTTAATGGTTGTCAGCACAAACTTAGACATTGCCATTAAGGCTCCCGTATTGCCTGCGGATACTACAGCATGAGAATTACCATCTTTCACCGAATTAATGGCTAAACGCAT
>JAISPM010000077.1 GCA_031274895.1 Alphaproteobacteria bacterium | reverse complement strand
ATACGGTATTTTGCTTAGTATTATGTCTTTCTACTAATATAACATAAATAATTAAAACCAGTATAATGACTAAAGGTAATATCAAAAATACAATAGAAGTTTTATCTAAATCGCTTATCAAAACATCAGGATTAAATAAAAAGTAAGATAGAGATAAAGAAGTAATAACAATTATGAAAGTTAGAAAAAACCATCTTAAGAAGAAAAATAATGAATATCTTTTGTTAAGACTAATCAGATAAGAAGAATCAATTAATGGCTGCGGTATGGAAGCAGAATCTGATGGGGGGGGGTAAGCTGAATTTTTTGAGATTTTAAAGGATCTAACCCAAAATCATCAGGAAATTTATCGTTCATTTTTATATAACCTCTATTTGCACCTAATACGAATCAGTAAACTCGTATCAATAAAATAAATAATATCAGGTTTTATTAAAAACACAAACGTTAATTTTATTCTAGGTAAATTTATTAAAAATGTGGTATTATTAATAAAAAGTTAATAAAAACTAAAGTTTCATGCGTAAAATACATATTTTCAAAGTTTTATTTATCAGTTTATTGCTTGGAGGATTATTGCATGCGGATAATCAAAAAATTTATGTTAATTATGGCATTACACACTCTAATAATCCTAAAGAAATATATTTAACTATTGACTTGTGTCCATCCAGTAAAAAAGGTTTTGATGAAGACTTGTTTTTAGCATTGGTTAATTTATCGCGAAAACAAAATCGTCCTATTCCGGTAGGCATTGCTATTTCAGGAATGTGGGTGGTTCATCATAGCCGCGAATTTGAGCAACTAAAGCAATGGCAGCGAGATAATTATTTGGATATTACTTGGATAAACCATAGTTATAGGCATTTTTATAATAAAAATCTACAACTGCAAGATAATTTTATGCTGCATAATATAGACTCAGCCCAAGAGGACTTTGAAAAAAATCGTCAATTTATGCTGGAAAGAGGCGTTATATTATCTAATTTTGTGCGTTTTCCCGGGTTAATTTCAAACCCATATTTGCAGCAAACTGTTGCAAATATGGGCTTAACTACCGTTGGTGCCAGAACTTGGTTTGCGAAAACAAATGGTAAGTTTAGTGGTGGAGATATTATAATGCTACATGGTAATTTAAACGAGCCACAAGGAGTGAGTTTGTTTTTAGAGAGTTTAAAGGCAGGGAAATTCGATAATTATACATTTGCATCTCTACATAATTTTAATAATGTTGAAGAGCATAATAGCTTATCGACCACTACAACAGAAGCAGCGTTAGGATGTGGCGCATAGCATATTAGAGTTGCGTTTATTTCTCATAATGTTGAAAGGGCGACTAATGGACAATTGGGAGCTTTATCTAATTGGCTTTCACAACTATCATCTTTTCCATCCCGCACCATTGGCGATTGTCGTATAATTTATATTATGAGAAATAAGCGTGAGGGCTTTAGGGGCAATGGATTGCTCCCTGTTGGCAAACCTCTACACCTCTATTTTTAGCCCATCATATGCCGGAATTATATTATTTGGTAAAGTTTTTAGTAGCGTGTCGTAATCCATGGTTGCTCCCATATGAATAAGAACCGCCCTTTTAGGATTTAAATACTCCAGCAACTCTAAAACCTCTGCCAATTTCATATGTGAGCTGTGTTTTCTGGTGGTAAAGGCTGAAACCATTAGTAAATCAAGGTTTTTATACTTTTCTATGGTCTCCTGCGGCAGATAGACAAAGTCTGTGGCGTAGCCGATTTTATTATCAATAATAAAGCCTGTGGTTTCGATTCTGCCGTGGATTTGCTTCACAGGATAAACTTGTGTTCTGTTTTCTAAGCTAAACTCATTATGATACTCAATATCGTGTAAATTTATGCGCGGACGAAAAAATATATCATCCACCGTGGCATCAGGATTATAATTTATAGCTCTTTCTGCAAAAACATAATGAAATGTTTGTTTTATTACGGCATTAGTCTGTGCTGCTCCGTAGGCGTCAATTTCCTTTTGCATAATGCGGTTGATGCTGCGAATTTCGTCAATCCCTAAAATATGGTCGGCATGGGCGTGGGTAAATAAAATACTGTCTACGGCTTTAATGTTTTCTCTGAGGGCTTGAGCGCGAAAATCTGGTCCAACATCAAATAAAACATGGTAATCAGGCTGACCTTCTTCACAAATACTTAAATAAGCTGAAGTGCGTGAGCGTGCATTTTTAGGATTGTTTGGATTGCAATCTTCCCAGCCCCGCTCAATGCTCGGCACCCCTATTGACCCACCACATCCTAAAATTGTTATTTTGTAAACTTTTCTTCCCACTTCTTCCTTTCCCTCTTCCTGCCAATTTGCGTTGAATGATTTAGGAGATTTCAAGCAGTAATCCTATTTAAACCGAATTATGACATACACGAAAGTTGCAACAAAGTAAGAAGATGTCATTGAGGTTTAAATAGGATTACTGCTTGAAATCCTTAACTTTAACTTTATCAAACAAATTAAAAAAATTCTTTTTAACACTCAATGCAAAATCATTTATTAATATGCCACGTAAATTGGCTATAAACTCCGCAGTATGCCGCACATAGGCAGGTTGATTAGTCTTGCCTCTAAATGGCACCGGAGCCAAAAACGGAGCATCGGTTTCGGTTAAAATTCTATCTAAAGGAATATACTTTGCGCTATCCGCAATATCCACTGCATTTTTAAAAGTTACCACGCCGCTGAAAGATATATAAAAGCCAATATCTAGGAACTTTTTAGCCAAAGCCACATTGCCGCTAAAGCAATGAATCACCCCTTTTACACCCATATCCCTTACGAAGTGTGTCAGCATATCTACCGTATCGCTTTCGGCGTTTCTAGTATGGACAATAATTGGCAAGTTAAACTCACTACATATTTCCGCATGCTTCTCAAAAAATTGCTTTTGGATTTTTTTGTTATCTACGGAATAGTAATAGTCAAGCCCTGTTTCGCCAATACCAATAACCTTAGGTTCCGCTAAATATTGTGTAATATTTTCTTTAGTAAAGTTTGGATTATCTTTAATATGTAGAGGATGGACACCAATTGCCGTCCATACGGAATCCCTATTGCGGCTAAACTCAATGGCGGGTAGGAATGCCGGTGTATCTGTCGCAATATCCAGCATAATATCTACGCCATTCTGCTTGGCTGCCAATAAGATTTTTTCGGACTCGATTCCATGCCCTCCGAAATCTTTAAAGCCTAAATGACAATGACTGTCTACAAACATAGCGCAAAACTCTTAAAGTAAAAAATTAACATTAATCTAAAATCTTTGTGAATACTGGGGTTGGCGTATTTAGTTGATGCGATTCTTTAAATCTATCGCCTAAAGAATCTAATTTTTCATCCCACGCAATATTTAATTGCTGCAACACATTAATAGAGGCATCGGGCATAAATGGCGACAAGTAAATCGCTACAATTTTCACGATTTCAAGAATAAAGGTTAAGGCTTCTCCTGCCTCCCTTTCTTTGCCTTCCTTCAGCAAATTCCAAGGGGCGACCTCTGCCATGTAGGCATTGCCGTAGCGAATGCTTTCCCATACCACATCCAAATATTTAGAAAACTCTTGCTTGTCCATATGATTGCGCAAATCGCTCAGACTTGACAGTAAATTATCTAAGAATAGATTTTGCTCTTCATTTAAACTTCCAACAGGAATTTTGCCATCAAAAGATTTATGCAACATGCTGAGACTGCGTTGCAATAAATTACCATAACCATTGGCTAAATCGTTATTAATTCTATTTTTGATAGCCTCACCGGAAAAATCACCATCGTTACCGAAAGGCACCTCACGGAATAGGAAATAACGCACGGAATCAAGTCCGTATTTGTTAATAACATCGTGGGGATCTATCACGTTTCCTGTGGATTTAGAAATTTTTTGCCCCTCGTTCAGCCACCAGCCATGGGCGAATATGCGTTTTGGCAGGGGTAGATCTGCCGCCATAAGAAAAGCAGGCCAATAAACCGCATGGAAACGGATAATATCTTTACCTACCATATGAATAGAATTATCCCAAAAGTTTTTGAATTTTTCGTCAATATTAGGATAACCAAGCTCGGATATATAATTGGTAAGAGCATCTAACCACACATAGATAACATGAGTGCTGTCGCCGGGAACGGGAATTCCCCAAGCAAAAGAAGACCTTGAGATGGATAAATCTATTAATCCACCCTTTACAAAAGAATACACTTCATTAAAGCGTGATTGTGGTGCGATAAAATCGTTATGGTTATCGTAATAATCTAACAGTTTTTCTGTGAATGCAGAGAGTTTAAAGAAATAACTCTCCTCCTCGCGCCATTCCACCTCGGCTCCTGTTGGAGCAACTAGTTTTCCATCTTTATTAATAAGTTCTTCTTCAGTGTAATAGGCTTCGTCTTTAATGGCATA
>JAISPM010000041.1 GCA_031274895.1 Alphaproteobacteria bacterium | reverse complement strand
TGTTAAGCTCTACCCCCCCCCATATTTATGTTGGCATTAGTTTCACTAAATTTATAAAGCTCATTCCAATTTATAGAAGAATTTTGCAGAATATTTAAGCCTATTCTTTCTACTTCGGGACTTTGATTAACTAAAGAATTTTCAGACTCAGTATTCCAATTATTAGTAGTAGAAATCCATAATCTTTTAGAAAATCTAGTGCCATTAAAAGTTTTACTAGATGTTGCTAAAAAGCTATCAACATCGGCTTTAGTAATTTTATTATCGGCTGAGTAAAACTTGCATTGCACAGCCCAGTATTCATCATTTTTTGTTTGCACTACTAAGTCTATACCTATATCTTTACCGCTACCAAATTCCATTTTAAAAGGAAAATCGTTCCATAAATAAACCTCTTCTATATCATGCTTATAAACAGGATTTGTTTTAAGATAATTCTGCATTAACCTCTCAAATTTATCTCCCATATGGCGATTAGAAATAGCAGATTCTCTGTATTTTTCTAAAATATCATCAAAAGTTTGCATTTTTTTATCCTAATATATTCTCAACTTTCTTAGAACTTTCAATCAATTTAGAAAGAACTTCTTCCTCCACCAGCCCTAGGTTAACAGGATTTTTAGCGGTGAGGTTTTTATAGTTCCAATAGGTTTTAGCGCGGATATTTTTTACGGTTGTGGTTGTGGTGCTTAATAATTTAGATATTTGATAGTCGTTAATATCAGGATAGTTAGCCACAACCCATAAAATAGCTTCAGGTTTAGCCTTTCTTTTAAATTTAGACTGGGTGGTGCTTTTATTAACAATCTTAGAAAAGCTATTGTATTCTGCGGATTCAATATAAACAAGCGGAGTTGTAGGATTTTTCTCGGCTTCCTCAATGTTGGACTGCAATAATTCGCCTGATGCCACAGGATTTACGGGCTTTAAAGATTTATCGGTTTCTTCATTCGCTAAAGATTCCACTTCCAAAATATGCAAACCACAATAGTCGGCAATCTGTTGAAAACTCGTGCTGGTATTTTCAATTAACCAAATGGCTACGGCTTTCGGCATTAATGGTTTCATATTTTTTCTCCTAATTTTTACTTATTATACTTCTTTTTTCACAACTTTCATAATTAATAAAGCTAAAAGAATGGCGGCGATAGATGTGCTTGCCCACGCTACGCTGTGGCTAATAAAGAACAATATACCAAATAGATTTGGACCAATCACCCGCCCTAAACTTCCCATGGCTTGTGATACGCCCAACAGCAAGCCTTGCTGATTTTTTTTGCCCTCTAGTGATAGTCTGGCGTTAATACTTGGCATTAACATAGCCGCACCCACGGTCATAACCGCAAAAGCCACTACGACCAATACCACATTATGAATATAATCGGCGATTAAGAACATAGATACCGCCGCACCGTAAATAAAAAAGCCCCAAATCATAGCCTTGCGAGCGGTGAATAGTTTAGAAATATTTAACTGCACTACCATCATAATAAGTCCTGAAACACCCCAAAATAGACCAATATGTTGCGAGGTAAAATTAAAGGATTCGTTTAACCATACTCCTAAAAACACCTGCACTCCTGAAATGATGGAAGTAAACAGAATCATTATCAGTGTAAAAAACTGCACATTTTTACTTCTGAATGTTTTGCGCATTTGGAAAATTATGTTAAGGCGTCTGCGGCTTTTTCTATCTTCAGCCGTTAGTGTTTCTTTAAAGAAGAAAAGCGTAACTAAAGCTGCCAAAACGTTTAAGGCTCCTGCCACGTCAAATGGTAGAGTAAAGTTGACATTTTCCAGCTCTAAAGCATTTCCTGCCAGCCATCCGCCGATAGTTGGACCCAATACAAAGCCTAAGCCAAAGCTGGCAGAGATGGTTCCCATGTTTTTAAAACGGTTAGCAGGAGTGGACATATCTGCCGTAGCCGCAAAAGCTACCGAGAAGTTAGAAGCGAAAAATCCTGCAAGGCAACGTAATATAATAAACATTACCACGCTTTCGGTTCTGCCTGTTAAGTGGTAAACTACTGCCACCACAAGAAGAGGCAAGGCAAGCGGTAATCTTCTGCCGAATTTATCACTTAAATATCCCCAAAATATACTGCCGAAAATTCCGAATATGGCAAATAGAGAGGCGATATATCCTATCTCTATATTGCTAAGGTCGAATTTCATTTTAAACATGGGGAATAGTGGAAATATCATTCCAAAACCTACCAAATCAATTACTGTTATTAAAAATAATATAGGCATAAGTGTTCCTTAAATAACAAGAATAAGAACCTATCTATATAGATAGGTTCTATAAAATTACTACAGTGAATGCCGTTTTATAATGGCATGACGGCAAATTTACTTAGAATCGATTCCAAAACCGGCAAATTTAGAATTAAATTTAGAAATTTTTCCGGCATTATCAACCATTTTTTGCACGCCAGTCCACGCCGGGTGAGTTTTAGGATCAATATCTAAAATCATAACATCGCCTTCTTTACCCCATGTGGATTTAGATTCAATTTTGCTGCCATCGGTAAATTGAATAAATATTTTATGGTAAGCAGGATGTATATTTTTTTTCATTTTTTACTCTCTAATAAATTCTTATAATTTATACACTATAAAACTATGTTGGTTTTTTGTCAAGGCTTGCTTGCAAAATTTTTATTTTCATGCAGCATGTATCCTAAAGTGATGAATGATGCTAAAATAAAGCCACCACCGATAAGAATCCATGCCACCGCAGGGCTAAATGCCGAATAAGAAAAGCCCACGATAAGTGGTCCGATGGTTTGTCCCAGTGTGCCTGCGGATTGTGATAGTCCTAAAATAAAGCCTCTTTGCGAAGAAGAGCCATACATGGAAATGGTGGAATTTAGGTTTGGATAAAGTATACCAATACCTGTGGCAATAAAAACCAAAATTACGGCTAAAACCGGTAGCGATGGATGAAACAGCACACTTAAAATAGCGAATGCTGAAATTTGAAAACCAATTAAAATTGCCTTTCCGCCTTGCAAATACATGGGTGATACTATTTGCACCACCGCTGCTGTTAAGGCAAAAAGTGTGCCGATGATTCCTAAATGAAAGGGCGATAAATCAAATCTTTCCACCGACCAAATGGTTAAAAAAACATTGATGGAAGAAAATGAAAACCACATTAGAACCGAAAGATAAATTAAAAACATCATATTGCGGTTATTGTAAATCAAAAACAGGGTGCGTTTTACTTTAGTTTGTAAGTTAAAAGCTCCACGACTGTCTTTTGGCAAGGTTTCCTTAAAAAATATGGCAAGTAAAATGGCAGCAGATGTGGTAGCGATGGCGGCAATGTTAAACACTAAATGTAAGTTTGCATTTTCCACATTATCGCCTGCAAAAAATCCACCAATGGCAGGACCCATCACAAAACCTAAGCCTGTGGCGGCTCCAATAATTCCCATATATTTTGCCCTATTTTTAGTGGAAGATAGGTCTGATGTAGCCGCCAGTGCAACCGAAATATTTCCTGTAAAAATTCCTGCCAAGGCTCTACTAAATAAGGCTTCCATGAATGTGGTAGCATTTGCCAGCAGATGGTAAGAAAAGCCGATTGCCAGCAGGCAGACTAACATAATGTATTTTCTACCGAATCGGTCTGACAGTG